>CAIZGA010000332.1 GCA_903932385.1 uncultured Acidobacteriota bacterium | reverse complement strand
TAATTGTTCCACGTGGAACATTGCCGATTTAAATTCAGCGGGCGTCCGAACTCCCCAAAAAAGAGATCCGGACGCCCATGAATTTGTTCTGCTATGTGTTGGATCCAGTTGCCGGCAGTCTAGCGCCAGTGACCCTCAATCCAAACATAGCCGCCACCGCGGTGGTCCCAGTGACCATCCACCCAGTGGGCGCCGTGATGGGGAGGACGACGCCATTCGCCCGGAACCCAGACGTAGCGGTTGCCATCCCAGCGGTGATATCCATGCACCCAGACCCATTCACCTGCGGGGCGCGGCGGAGCTGTTTCCACAATCGGTGCCGGCGGCCCAATCCGTACGACGATTTGCGCATTCGCCGTACCGGTGGATAGACCTGCAGACAATGCCAATGCACAACAGGCAGCGAGTAGTTGTTTCTTCATCAGGGAAGTCTCCTTGTAGTGCGAACGTTCTGCGTTCGTTCTTGCTGTTCAGGCAATCAACGAACAACTGCCTGCTAAGTAAGATGCACTCTTGAGGAGAAAGTTTTTGTGGAGATAAAGAATAATCCGCAGCGAGCGATGTCTGGCGATGCGCTGCAGTCGTAATGTTCCACGTGGAACATTCTGAAGAATTTGCGTTGGATTGAATCGGGGCGGCGGCGAAGTTTAGCTGGCGACTCGCTGGCCCAGCAGCACCACGCGTGCATCGCTCTCCGGGATGGGAATCGCATCCTGCCAGGCCATCTCCGGCGCGGCTTGGGAAAGTGCGGGCGCATCTTCGCGGGTGGTCATCAACAACAACCAGCCACCGGGGGCAACGTGGCGGACCGCGATGGGAATGGCATCCGGCATCTTCTCCACCGCGCGCATGGTGATGGCATCGTAAACCCGCTCGGGCGGCAGCGTTTCCATGCGGCCGGAAAAGACTTCGGTGGGCAACGCCAGTTGGCGAATCACTTCACGCAGAAAGGAGACTTTCTTGGCATTGGCCTCGGCCAGCGTGACGACAAGATTCGGCCGCGCAATCTGAATCGGCAGGCCGGGGAAGCCGGCACCAGTGCCAAAGTCGAGCAGTGACTGCACAGTGGATGGAAGCTGGCGCGCGGCGAAGAGGCTCTCGCCGAAGTGGCGTTGCAAAATCTCATGCGGATCGCGAATGGCGGTCAGGTTCATCCGGGCATTCCATTGGAGAAGAACTGTAAGATATTGATTCAATTGGCTTTGTTTGTGCTCCGCTAGCTCCGCACCGCCGAGGTAGGGCGCCAGCAGGGCCTGCCAGGGGAGATGCGTGAAGTCAGTCGGGTGGGATGGCAATGGTCTAACCTATCGATTCTTTTATAGTTCTTGGCTTCCACGCAGCGGCTTCCTGCACGAAGCGGGAGAAGATGCCGCGCGAGAAATCATCTTCCAGCCGCTCCGGGTGCCACTGCACGCCGAGCAGGAAGTGGTCGGGGTTGGTGCTTTCGACGGCCTCGATGATGCCATCGGCTGCGGAGCGCGCGGTGACCTGCAGACCGTCGCCGACATGATGGAGCGCCTGATGATGGCTGGAGTTAACCTCGGCGATATTTCCTGCGGCGGCGTTGGTGTGCGCATGAATATCCGCCAGCAGCGAGGTGGGTGCGAGTTCCACCGTGTGCGCGTTGGTGATGGTGCGGCCCGGCGCGTGATTGACGTTGGCGGAAACGGCGGGCACATGCTGGTGGAGCGAACCGTTGCGCCAGACATTGACGGCCTGCACGCCGGCGCAGATGCAGAGCATGGGTTTGTGCAGATTGTGCGCGTCCTGAATGAGCAACTCGTCGACGTCTTCGCGTTTGGAATCGGCGGCGGTTGTTTCGCTGCGCGGTTCCTCGCCGTATTTGTGCGGGTTCAAATCATTCGGACTGCCGGGCAGCAGAACTCCCTGGCAACTGGAGACGAGCTGCGCGACTTCTTGCGGAGAGAGAGTGAGTGGAACTTCGACCGGCTCGCCGCCGGCGCGTTCGATGGCCTGCTTGTACTGCGGCAGCGCGCGCGCGTTGTACTCGTCGTTATTGCTGGTCGGGATGGGAATGGCGATGCGCGGGGCTGACATGGATGTGCCTTTAAAATAATTGTCTATATAGGATTATCCCATGCAGTAATCAGAACTCACATGTCAACAACACTCAAACGATGCATTGAGTATTTACCTAAACGGAACTCAAATTCACGATTGAAAAATATATTTGTTTTCCTCAAGTCAAGCGAATATAAAGTGAAGATATGAGCAAACTCTCGGTACTTGAACTATGCGCTGGAGCAGGCGGCCAAGCTCTTGGATTCGAGATGGCTGGTTACGAACATGTTGGCTTGGTTGAGAACGATGCTCAAGCCTGCAAAACATTACGTTTCAATCGGCCAAAGTGGAATGTCATTGAAGAAGACCTGAATCTTTTCGATGCCAAGCCGTATCGGGGCGTTGATGTGGTTGCGGCTGGTCTACCTTGCCCACCATTTTCAAAGGCTGGCAAACAGCTTGGAAATTTGGATGAGAGAAATTTATTTCCTGCCGCATTGCGAATCATCAAAGAAGTTCAGCCACGAGCAATTGTGATTGAAAATGTACGCGGAATTTTAGATGCAGTTTTCAGCGATTATCGCACCTACATATCCGGACAGCTTCCCGATTACTGGACTGATTGGTATCTTCTAAACGCCAGCAACTATGGTGTCCCGCAACTGCGTCCACGTGTTAATTTCGTAGCTATTCGAAAAGGCTATGATGTCAATTTCGAATGGCCTTTACCGCACAGCAAAAAACCACCGACCGTAGGCGAAGCACTATACGACTTGATGGCTGCAAATGGTTGGCGTGGAGCTAAAGCATGGGCAAAGGCTGCATCTGAAATTGCTCCAACGCTGGTAGGCGGAAGTAAAAAACATGGTGGACCAGATCTTGGCCCAACACGCGCACGTTTGGCATGGGCATCTCTAGGTGTAAATGGGAGCACACTTGCACTAGAAGCACCTGAACGTGATTTTATTGGTATGCCGCGTCTAACCGTCAGAATGGCTGCACGAATTCAGGGGTTTCCAGATGACTGGCAATTTTCTGGAACAAAGACTGCTGCTTATCGCCAAGTTGGCAATGCTTTCCCGCCACCTGTAGCAAATGCTGTCGCTTTAGAAGTCAATAAAGCACTCACTGTGAAAAAGCTTTTGAAGTTTGCTTAGTATTTACTCGATTTCATGAGCTCGTCTTAACAGGTTTATATGCAGTTCGCTTTCAGGTTTGTAGGAGATAAATTCATCTTTTTTACACTGCGGCAAATGTAGCTGCGATATCAAATCTTTGTGGGTTTGACCCGACAATAATGCAATCCCTTCTTTAGAAAGCATGTCTCTGGCTCCTCCATTTTTTCTCAACCTCTTCATGAAGTCTTTTTGTTGAGCCAGAGCTTCTATTTGATTTCTTGTGAATGGAGTTTCTGGAAATTCTCGAAATAGCTGAGCCAGTCTTTCAGTTCCACCAGCTATCGCTAGAAGCTTCTTTAAAGATTTCTCCCCAATCGTTTCCCAAATGTTGATTGGGTATTGAACGTCATACAGCAACCAATGAATATTTTTCATTCCTGCTTTTGAAATAGTGGTCTTTTGATCACGATTCCTACCCTCGTTCAATACTTCAGGCGAAATAACAATAATTCCAAATGAACATTTGGCTGTATTTTCTGCACTGATAATCAAAATGCAAGGATGACCCAAGGCTTCCAGCGGGATTGTCCATGTGCTTCCTATTGTGTTTTTAATATCAACTTCAATGCCATCAATCAGGACATCGAGATTCTTACCTCGTTCAAGGTCTAAATAGTTACGCAATAAAATCTCGATTTTTGTACCCAGATACGTTTTTTCTGTCTTCTCTAATTCATCTATTCTGAATCGTTTTGAACGAGGCGCGTCAATGACCTCATCAATAGCTTGTCGGACTAGATTTGGAAATTGAACACGAAAATTTTGCCACCCTTTTGCA
The DNA here is from genome assembly GCA_903932385.1 of uncultured Acidobacteriota bacterium. Classification (GTDB taxonomy): domain Bacteria; phylum Acidobacteriota; class Terriglobia; order Terriglobales; family Acidobacteriaceae; genus CAIZGA01. The sequence goes on along the minus strand of CAIZGA010000332.1, from coordinate 1,420 downwards.
TGGCTAATGATTTCAGCTTCAATTCGCTGAATAAGCTCATAGTCTTTGTGGCTGATATCGAGAGGTCGATCAGCTGCAACTTGAGTCATTTATCAATAGCCTCCGTGATTAAATTGACGGCGTAACTGCGGGGCGGGCTACTTCTGAGTCATGGTAGTACATGGCGGAGATGGCTTGGAAGACGCGTTCGGTGAGTGCGTCGGCATCGCGCGGGCCGAGGCCGGCGGTGGGGATGGGTTCGCCGACGATGAGCTTCACCGGGAAGGGTGAGAGGTGGTAGACGTGCATGGGCAGAACTTTGTTGGTGCCGATGAGCGCCATGGGAATGATGGGCGCCTGGGCGCGGATGGCCATGAAGGCGGCACCGTTCTGGAAGGGCTGGATGGTTCCGTCCACCGAGCGGCCGCCATCGGGAAAGACGACCAGCGGCATGCCGGATTTGAGAGTAGCGACACCGCGGTTAAGGCTGGAAACGGTGGAGCGGATGTTGGTGGTGTCGACGGGAATCTGACCGGAGCGGTGCAGGTGCCAGCCCATGAAGGGAATCTTCCAGAGGTCGTGGCGCGCGAGGATGCGGAACTGGAAGGGCAGGCGGCTGAAGAGCACCGGCGTATCCATGTAGCTGAGGTGGTTGCAGGCGTAGACAGCGGCGGTGCCGGTGCGGAGGCGTTCGGGATGGAGGACTTGGACGCGTGAGCAGCTGATGAGGGTGATGGAGGCGGCCCAGATCTGGGCGATGAAATGTTGCTGGCGACCGCTGCTGTCCCACAGCGAGCAGAGCAGCGAGATGGCTCCAAAGAAAGCTGTGGAGATGCCGATGAGCGGCGCCTGGACTCCATAAGAAATACAGAGCTGCAGTTTGGAAGGGGTGGAGGAATCTTTCATCGTTATTGATTGTAGCGGGAAGCGGCGGCTGCGAACTAGCCGAGGAGATGGCCGCGCAATGCGCCGACGAGATAGAGCGAGCCGGTGGCTACGATGATGCCGTTCTGCGGGGTGATGGCTTGCGCGCGGGCGAGTGCGGCGTGCGGGTCGGGGATGGCTTCTGCGGCGTAGCCAAGTTCGGCGGCGGCGGCGATGAGCGAGTCGAGTGAGGCGGCGCGTTGCGAATCGGCGGGGGTGAGCAGGATGCGATGGGATGGGTCGCCATCGAAAAGCGGGAAGAGGATTTGCATCATCTCGGCCACGGGCTTATCGGCAAGGCAACCGAAGAGCAGGGTGCGCGGCGTTTCCGGCAGGGCGGAGATGGCGGAACGCAGGGACCAGGCGCCGGCGGGATTGTGGGCGACGTCGAGTAGAACCGGCGCGGAGTTGGCGGGGGAAATTAATTCCAGACGCGCGGGCCAGTGAGTGCGGCGGATGCCGGTTTCTATTTGCTGCGGAGTGAGGGAGAAACCGTTGCGACTGCAGAGTGCCTGGG
>CAIZGA010000331.1 GCA_903932385.1 uncultured Acidobacteriota bacterium | reverse complement strand
GTCTCTATCTGCTGTGGGCGTAGGAGATTTGAAGAGGGCTGTCCTTAGTACGAGAGGACCGGGATGGACGAACCTCTTGTGTTCCAGTTGTCATGCCAATGGCACGGCTGGGTAGCGAAGTTCGGTTGTGATAACCGCTGAATGCATATAAGCGGGAAGCACGCCTCAAGATGAGATCTCCCTGAAGGGCCCAGGTAGACCACCTGGTTGATAGGCTGGAGGTAGAAGCGCAGCAATGCGTGTAGCTTACCAGTACTAATCGCCCGTTCGGCTTGTCCATAGAATTTACTCTGCACAGAAAGCAATGCTGGCAACAGCAAAGCCTCTGCCATAGGGATTCTCAACAAGCCTTGTAGTTGAAATGCGCATGGGTATACACGCGCACTTATCCAATCTATTTCGTTCTTTAGAATTTCACCCCGTTACTGGCGGTTCCCCAGCTGCGCGCAATAGGTGCGCTACGCTCAGGAATTTTGCCGATATCGGAACAGTTTGCCGGTGAGCATACTGCGAGGGTCACACCCGTTCCCATCTCGAACACGGAAGTTAAGCCTCGTTGGGCCGATGGTACTGCACGCGCAGGTGTGTGGGAGATTAGGTGATTGCCGGCATTATCATCAAAGAGCCTTCAGGTCATCCTGAAGGCTCTTTTGTTTTGCCGCTATGATAGTGTCTGACCACGATAGGAGTTGCACTTGCCGGCGAACGACAATCGACATGCCAAACCCTGGCAATGGACAGCCCTGCTCAGAAGTAGGTGTTTGTATTTCTGTCTATCGCAGATTGTTCTCTGCCTGCTGCTCCTGGCCATCTGGCCCCACTTTGAAATCGACGATGGATATATTTTCCTCGCCTATGCCAAACATCTAGCCGCATCCGGCCTCTTCGCTTTCAATCCCGGCGAAGTCTCTTACGGATTCAGCAGTCCGGCCTATGTCATGCTGTTGGGTGTCGCGGCAAAACTCTCCGGCATCCCCGTCGGCGTTGCGTTGTCCAACGTGCTGGGCGTCATCATGTGCGGCCTCTCGTCGGCGGCTGTGTGGATGATATGGAGCGAAATTCAGGATCGCCCAACAGACCGCGAGTTACTGATGATGTCGATTCTTTTCAGCGGCCCATGGTTCTTTACCGTCTGGTTTGTGTTTGGCATGGAGACGGGGCTCTCGCTGCTCAGTCTGCTAGGATTTTTATTATGGCTGTTGAAAGTTCGTTCGGGCGCGCGCAGTTGGCCGTGGTTGTTTCTCGGCGCCATTGCCACTATTCTCCTAGCCACCACAAGACTCGAATCCGCCATCTACATTGCGAGTGGAATCCTCCTGGCTCTGGCCACCTCAAAATCAAAACGCGCTGTGCGGGATTTATTGCTAGTTGCGGCGCTTTCCGGTGGCGCGGAGTTGGCATGGTTGCTCTACGCCAGACACACTTTTGGTAGCTACATGCCGTGGACGAGTACGGGCCGGCTGCTCTATTACATTCCTGGAAGTCTGGGCCTGACCTCGGGCACACAGTACTACCAACTGGGATTTTTCGGCCGCAGTTCTGTCGCGTTGAAAGCTTTGTGGGAAATGATCTTCGGCGGTCCCATCAAATTCATGCTGTTGTTCATACCGCTTAGCGCGGCGATATTTTTTCTCAGAAATAATTCTGAAAATTCTGCAGTCAGTAGATGGGTTCTTCGAACTGCTCTGCTCGGCATTGCGGCAGAATTAATTCTCTTCGCCTATTTCTTCCCGCTCGCAAAAAATCGACACCTCGCTCCATACATCATTGGAATCTGGGTGTTGGTTGTGCCGGCCATTGCCAGGGCAGTCAGCCGCATGCCAAAAATCTTTCAAGTGGGCGCGCTTCTGGTGGTTGTGGCGCTTTGGGCGGGTGGTGCCGCCCAATATCGCAGAGAGGGAAAGCTCATCACGTCGCTCTTTCAGGTTGCCGCCAGTCCCACCCTGCTGCCCACAGACAGGGTGGCCGCCGAGCCGATTGGCGTACTGGCGTTTTATTCTCCGGCCTACATCGTGGATATGGGCGGGCTGGTCGATCGCGGTCCATGGCTGCTGCTGATGTCGGGCGAACATGCCAATCCGCAAAAATATATTGGGTGGGCATTGAGCAAAGGCTCCACCAAGCTGCTGCTCTCGGCCGATGTCTGCAGCCAGCAGGGGGAGAGAATCGGCCCCTGGTGCATCCTGAATGCGGCGCAGGCACGGAGCTACGCGGAGTCACTCAGCCGCCCCAAGGGGCAGTAGCGGATCTCCCATAAGTGCTGTGAAGTAGTTACCAGACAAATTTAGGGTCACATATAGTCAAAAACAGGCTCTGGAGGCCGTGTTTCTGCACTAGATGTGGTGCATCTGCATCTATATGAAAAGAATGTTTTTTTCTGCGCGTCAGTGTGCTAGGCTTTATAAGTCGATTGAAACAGATTTGGATTTCTGCAACGCAGTTCTGCCGAACCCCTGATTTGGATTCAGCGTCACATGTGGCTGGCCCGTTCGTTTGGGCCCGCTGAAACATCACAATCAAATCAAAGGAACAGGACTGGCAATGGAACAAGGTACAGTGAAATGGTTTAACGATGCAAAGGGTTTCGGCTTTATTACCCGTCAGAGCGGCGAAGATGTTTTCGTGCACTTCTCGGCGATTCAGTCGCAGGGCTTCAAGAGCCTGCAAGAAGGCCAGGCAGTGCAGTTCAACGTGGTAAAGGGACCGAAGGGTTGGCAGGCTGCTGACGTTCAGGCTCTCTAATCCCGCAGAGGATTGTTTGCGCAAATGGGAACGCTTCGGCGTTCCCATTTGCTTTTAACGTGTGACTTTCATCATTGCGCATTCAACCGGCGTCCTTTATGCTCACCGCATCATGTCCCAT
>CAIZGA010000330.1 GCA_903932385.1 uncultured Acidobacteriota bacterium | reverse complement strand
GCACGAGCAGCAGACCGATGGCGAGTGGGCGGGCTTTGCCGACCAGGTCGCCGCGCTGCGATGTATCGCCAACGCCTGCCGCGCGTTCGCGCAAGACACCGGCGCGGCCGCAGAGCGTGATGCCGAATATTTCAATCGCGATGCCGATGAGGATGGTGATGCCGGAGCGTTCAAATAATTTCTGCGGGGAGAGGAAAACAATCGGCAGCAGCGAACCGAGTGCGGAGCTGATGGCGAGAACAAAAGTATTTGCGAGAGCGATGCCGATGGCGCTGACGCTTTGGCCGAACATGATGGCGCCGAATCCCCAGGCAAAGCCGGTGGAGAGCGCAATGATGACGGCAGTGCGCGGCGCATGCAGCAGCAGCGCCCAACTAACCGGGGCCAATGCGCTGACAAGTACCAGCGGCAGCAGAAGGCAGGCGCCGACGATGAATACGCTCCACACATTTTCCCACGACCAACGACCGAGAAAACGCATGGGCAGAGTGAACAGGCCGTTCATCGCGCCGGAGAGTAGAGCAAGCAGAGCGCCGAGAGCGAGTACGCTTTCCAAGGTTGGACCTCCATTGGCACCGCAGAAGCTCCCATGATAACTGATGCAGTAGACTAACCACGTAGCGCCGCACAGGAGAGATGAGAACGATGGCATTGCAGCTTGAAAAACTTCGCCGCCAGTTGATTGTGTCGTGCCAGGCGTATCCGGGCGACCCGATGGAAGACAACGTAACGCTGACGCGTGTGGCGGAGTCGGCACTGCGCGGCGGCGCGCAGGGGCTGCGGGCGAATGGCGCGGAGCATGTGCGCATGTTGCGCGCGGTGACCAGCGTTCCGATGATTGCGATTGAAAAAAGTTATGCAGGTGGGGCGTTGCGCATCACGCCGGACTTTGCCAGCGCCGCTGCCTTGGCCGCTGCCGGTGCGGATATTATTGCGCTGGATTGCACAGACCGCGTGCACGCTGCCGGCGAACCGTGGCGGGAAATTGTGCGACGCATCCACGCAGAGTTGGACGTGCTGGTGATGGCGGACATTGCAACGCTGCGCGAAGGCATCAACGCCGCCGAAGCGGGCGTCGATTTAATCGGCACCACGTTGAACGGCTACACCGAAGAAACGCGCGGCAATGATTCGTTTAGCTATGAGTTGGTGCAGAAACTTTCTAGCGCCACAGGCAAGCCGATCGTTGCCGAGGGACACATCTCGACGCCGGAGGAAGCGGCACGCGCGATTGCGAGTGGCGCGTGGTGCGTGGTTGTCGGATCGGCCATCACGCGGCCCGGAACGATTACCGAAAGCTATGTGCGCGCCTTGCGTCCGCTGCAAGTGAGTGCGGAGCGATACGTGATCGGCGTAGACATCGGCGGGACGACGGTGAAAGCGGCACTGGTGAATGACCGCGGAGATACGCGCGACCACGTGCGCGTGCCGACGCAAGCCAGTGGCGGGCGCGATGTGATTGCGAAATCCACGTTGGATGCCGTGCAGCAGACGATGCGCGCAGCGAAGGCCGCGGGCATCGAGCCGCTCGCAGTGGGTGTGGCCAGTGCCGGTGCGATTGATGCAGAGAATGGAAAAGTTTTTGCCGCAACGGAAAATCTTCCCGGCTGGGCGGGCTTTGACTTGCGCGGATTTATTCACGGGCAGGTTTCGCTGCCGGTGTTTGTGGAGAATGATGCGCACGCCGCTGCGTTGGCGGAGCTGCATTACGGCGCGGGGCGTGGGCTGAAAAATTTTGTCGCCATCACGCTGGGCACCGGAGTCGGCGGCGGCATTGTGATGGATGGCAAACTGCAGCGCGGCAGCTATGGATTTGCGGGTACGGTCGGGCACATGGTCATCCGCGTGGATGGCCAGCCGTGCAACTGCGGTCGGCGCGGCTGCATGGAAGCGTATATTTCCACCGCGGCGCTGGTGCGCGAATTCGTTGCGCGAAATACGAACGGCGCGGCGTTGCCCGAGGGCGACGATGCATCGAAGGCGATGAAAATTTCTGCACTGGCCAGCGCAGGAGATGCTGCCGCAAAGCAGGCCTACAGCGCGCTTGCTGGATATCTGGCGGAAGGCCTCGCGAATTTATTCAATGTGGTGGACCCGGAGTGTGTGATTGTTTCCGGCGGGCTGATTGATGGGCAGAGTGATTTTTTGAACGACGTGCAATCACGCACACAGGCGTTGCTGCACTTCGGCAATCAGCGGCCGCCGAAGATTTGCGCTGCCGGCTCCAGCCAATACGCAGGCGTGCAGGGCGCAGCCGCCGCTGCGTTTGAAGGCATCGCGAAATCTTAATCGTTCAAGAAATTTCAGTAGCCGTCTGCCTTGCCGTAATGATGGCGACTGTCCTGTCCTGCTTCCAGCCAGCCGGTTTTCGGATTCACAGCGATGCATTCGCTATCCCCCCAGCCGGAACGCGAAACCACAACTTTGTAATCCATCTTGCGCAGCGCGGCGACGAGTTGCGGCGGCGTGGCCGACTCAACCTGCAACGTGTCCGGCAGATATTGATGATGGAAGCGCGGCGCATCCACAGACTGCTGAATGTTGAGGCCGCCATCAATCACACTAATTAAATCGTTGACGACGGTGGTTGGTATCGTCGAGCCACCGGGTGAGCCCAGCACCAGCGCAACTTTTTTCCGCTGCCTGCCGGTGCCGAGAACAATGGTCGGCGTCATGCAGGAGAGTGGACGCTTGCCGGGTGCAATGGAATTATTCGGCGACTGGATGAGGCCGTAAATATTCGGCGCACCAATTTGTGTGGTGAAGTCGTCCATCTCATCGTTCAACAGGAAGCCGAGTCCATCGACGGTAACTCCGGAGCCGTAGCTGGAGTTGAGCGTGTACGTGACCGCGACGGCGTTGCCCTCTGCATCCATCACAGAAAAATGTGTGGTGTTGTGCGACTCTTCCGGCAGCGGCGTGGCCTTCGGCGGGTCGGGCAAAAATCCTGCAGGGCGATGCAGCTGTGCCGATGGTGTTGCGCGGGCCGGATCAATGCTTGCGGCAAAAGCGGCCAGATATTTTGAATCGAGCATCTGCTGCAGGGGGAAGCGGACGTAGTCCGTGTCGCCGTCGTAATCGCTGCGGTCCATGTAGGCGCGGCGGAAGGCTTCGATAATCCAGTGCATTTCTTCCGGCGTGCGGTCGCCCATCTTGGCCAGATTCACGCCGGTCAACATCTGCAGTGTTTGAATCAACGCGATGCCGCCGGAAGAAGATGGTGGTGCTGTGATGATGGTGTGGCCGCGATACTCCGCAGTCAGCGGCGCGCGGTCTTTCACTGTGTAATGTGCAAGGTCCTGCCCGGTGATGAGGCCGCCGTTCTGCTGCATGAATGCGGCGATGGTATGCGCCAGTGCGCCATGATAAAAACTTTCCGGATCGGCGGCAATGGCGGCAAGTGTCTTCGCTAATTCGGGCTGACGGAATACATCGCCGGCGTTGTAATAATTTCCATCGCGTTGGAAGATGCGATGCGAGGCCGCGAACTGCGCCAGCTTTCTGTTGTGCAACTCCTGCGCTTCATCGGCACTCAGTGTGAAGCCATCGTGCGCCAGGCGAATGGCCGGTGCCATCACCTGCGCCAGCGTCAAGCGGCCATAGTGTTTTTCTGCATAGACTAGTCCGGCAACCGAGCCGGGCACTCCCATCGCCTTCATGCCCAGGGTGGATGCGTTCGGTATCGGCTTGCCGTTCGCATCCAGATACATGTTCGCCGTTGCCGCACCAGGCGCCTCTTCGCGGAAGTCAATGAAGTGGGCATCGCCTTTTTTTGCCGAACGCAACAGCATGAATCCGCCGCCGCCAAGATTGCCAGCCGCCGGATGCACCACGGCCAACGCGAAGCCCACGGCAACCGCAGCATCCACGGCATTGCCGCCGGCGCGCAACACGCTAACGCCGGCATCGGTCGCGTCATGGTGAATGGTAACGACCATCGTGTGTTGCGCGGTGAAAGGCTTCTCGGCTTTGTAATCAATCGGCGCATCCTGCGCCGCGGCACTGCGAGTGGCGGCCAGCAGGCAGGCAATGGCGACGACGGACACGGCTGTGCGGAATTGGATTCGGTGATGCATGGGCGCTCCCTCACTCTGTGGCGATACTGAGCCAGTGTAATCCAGCCGATGTATGCCGAGCGATGGGCGGCAGATCATTCCTCATTGAAGAGCACAACGATTGCAGATTCTGAAATCACTGTGTGCGGAGACAAGCTGCCACTGCGGCCAACCAGCAGGCACTCCCTGCAACTTCCTCAACAGAACCGATAGTCACTATGGCTATGGGCGGTCGCCGGTTTGGAAGCGCAAGGTTGCGAGAGAGAACGCGAATTCGTAACGTGCGTTTGCGTTGCTGATGGCGGCGCCGGTTTGCTGCAGTTGCGCCTGGCTGAGTTCGACGATGGAACTGAGGCCGAGTTGGTAGCGGGTTTGCGCAAGCTGCAGGCCCATGTCGGCCTCTTTCAATAATTCCTGTGAGACGGAAACTTTTTGGTAGGCGGTGTTGGATTGCAGCCATGCGCTGCGAACGTCGCGTGCGATGTTGTTGTGCAGGTCACGGGAGCGTTCACCGGCGGCCTGGGCGATGAGCTTCGCTTCGTTGTATTCAGCGGCAAATCGGAAGCCGTTGAAGATGGGAATATTCACGTTGACGCCGATGGCTCCGTACCAGTTTGGCGTGTAGTAGGTTGCCGCACCGACTGGAGTTGCGCCGACGATTCCCAACGCATTCAACGAGGGCAGCAGTTGGTCGCGCTGTGCACGGGCATAGAGGATTGCGGATTGCTGCGCGAGTTGGAGCGACTGCAGGTCTGGCCGCTGCGACATGGCGCGCGTGACGAGAGATTCCGCATCGTTGGTTGGCAGTGCGAGGTTTGCGTCAGCGAGTTGCAGATCGACAAGCCGGTATTGTGTTTGCTGGTCGGAGCCGAGGATTGCTGCTAGACCATTCATGGCTGCCTGCAGATTGCTTTGCGAATCCAACTGCAGCAATTTTGCTTGCGATAAATTTACGTCGGCAAAACTGAGGTCGAGGTACGACTTCAATTTGTTTTTGGTCAAGGCGGCAATCTGGTCGGCAATTTGCTGCCGAGTTGCAACGGCTTGATTGGCAATGTCAAGCGTGGCCTGCGACTCAAGCACGTTGTAGAAGGCGTAGTCGGTGGCGAGCAGGATTTGTTGCTCGGTGGCCGTAGCGTTGGCGATATCTGCACGCTCCTGCAGTTTGGCGGAAGCTACAAGATTCTGCGTGCGGCCGAAGTCGGTTATCAGTTGGTCGAGTTCAACGCCGAGCCCGGCATGCTGCAGCAGTTGGGATGAGGTGAGAATTCCGCTGGAGATGCGGCTGGCCTGGTTGGCGTCTACGCCGGTGATGTTGCCGTCGAGTTGGGGCATCCAACGGGAACGAGTTTCTCGCAGAGACTGGTGCTGTGCCAGGGCCAGCAACTGTTGCACGCTGATGCGCGGATTATTTTTAAGCGCCAGTTGCTCGGCCTGTTCAAGGGTGAGCTGCGTGGCCGGGTTAGAGGGAAGGCCCATTGCGACCTGCACAGCTTGTGCGTGCGTGGACGGTACAGACAGGCAGAGGCCAATCGCCAGAAGAAATGCATTTGTCGTAATCAATTTCAGTGTGTGCATGAACTATGCCTCCTTGCCCGAGTTGGATGCATCGGCGTGGGCAATTTGTTTTTCGTGTCTGCCGTGAATCAACAGATACGCGCAGGGAACCAGAAATACGGTGACGAGGCCGGAGACAGTGAGGCCGCCGAGAATGGCGCGTGCAAGCGGGGCGTACTGTTCGCTGCCCGGTTCGAGAGCGAGTGCCATGGGGATGAGGCCAAGGACGGTGGCGAGTGTGGTCATGAGGATGGGACGTAGACGGACTTTGCATGCTTCCGCGATGGCTTCGCGCAGTGGCAGGCCGGATTTTCGCAGCGTGCCGGTGAACTCGACGATAAGAATGCTGTCGGATACGACGATGCCTGTCATCATCACAACGCCCATCAACGACATGACGTTGAGCGTGGTGCCGGTGATTAGCAGAAAAATAAGAACGCCGGAGAGGCCGGGTGGAACGGCAAGCAGGATGACGAAGGGGTCATAGAACGAAGCGAATTGCGCCATCAGGATGAGATAGACGAGAACAACTGCGAGGATGAGGCCGATGGTGAAACTGGAAAACGACTCCTGCATGTCGCGAATGGCGCCGCGCACTGTGAGGACGACACCCTGCGGAGGATGGACGTCCTGAATGATTTTGTTGACGTCGCTGCCCGCACGGCTGAGGTCTTCTTTTTTCGGCATCACGTAAATGTCGAAGACGCGGCGCAGTTGGTAGTGGTCCACTTCCGTGGGCGTGTTGATTTGTTTCAGGTCGGCGACAGACTCCAGCGGCGTGGTGTTTTGATTGGAGTCGGAACGCAGCGGAATTTGTTT
>CAIZGA010000329.1 GCA_903932385.1 uncultured Acidobacteriota bacterium | reverse complement strand
ACCAGGCTGTAGCTCCCACCAGCACCGGCGGCCCGGCTTTGCCATCAATCACATTCGATTTAATAACTAACTCAATATTCTTTTCTTCCCATCCTGCGGGCATCTGCTGCACAATCTGCTCCAGGTACTGGGGCGATACAGCAAACGAACTCGCTGCTTCCGTCCCATACGGGCCCAGCCCCGCTACCACCATCACCGGCCCTTCGGTGGTGGTGTCGTAAAAGCGCGCAACAATGGCAAAATCGCTGGAAACCGTGGTATACGGCTTTGAAAAATCAATGCCCCAGGCAAAGCTTTGAGGATCCTTTGCGTCCTGTACCTGGGCCATTGGGCCATTCACAAAGCGAAACCTCAGTGGACCCACCAGCCGCATTGTCCACGCGTTGTTTGTGGCCCCCACCAGAATCAGGGGGCGCGAGTGCAAGTCGGTCAGGCTGGCTTCAGTGTCTTCCTTGATTTCGAAGGTGATGCCATGCTGTCGCAAAACACCCACCAGGTTGGCCAGCGCCGTCGCCGTTGCCACGGATACGTGATGATGCGGCCCAACCATGTAATCGCCAAAACTGGTGTCAGCCGAGTCAGGCACCATCTTATGAGGATGGCTGGTGCCCACAACAATCAGGATAGGCTGCGACGATTTGACGAACGCACCCCAGAATTTATCCGTAATGCTAACGCTGGCCGCTGCCCCATGCCGGTGCGAGTAGGCTGCAATTAAGACCGCTGCTACTAACAGAGCAAGCACGCTCGAAACTGCCACCAAGGTACGCAGTCTCCGCCTCGGCATCGCTAGCTCAGTTGATCCTGCCCCGCCATTCTTTACGGCTGCCACTCCCTCTGGCGCTTCTCCCGTGCGCAGCAAAAACTCCGGCGCATAAGACCCCAGCGGAAGCTCTATCTGCAGACGGGTGCTGTTTTCGTTCTCATGGTAATACTGCGCAATTCGCTTCCTCACTTCGCTCGCGCTGAAGCGCACAACCGGGTCGGCGTTGGTATCGTAGTTCGGGTCGCGGCCAAAAACCTCTACACCCAGCGTGCGCTCTTTCAGGTCTGAAGCGCGCCCGTCCAGCGCCGCCTCCACCACATACTTCAGCAGCGCCGGATAACGCTTGCTACCCCGAAAATGATAGCTGGATACAATGGCGTCAAGCTCCGTCAGCACCAGTTGGCGCTCCTCTTCGGAACTCGGCGTCCATTGCGCTGATGAGTGCATATTGGTTGGCATCTCGATTACTTGGCTACTAAATTCAGGCGTAGCATACATCAACTCAGCGCAGCTTGTCACTCGCTCTTTTCGCCGCTCACAGCGTAAGACACCTCTTCATGTACTGACTTCATATAAATTATTAAACCTATTTAGTTCATAAAGATAAAGAGATAGAGCCGCCTCTTCCAACTCCGTAACATACGGTATCAATCTTGTGCCTCCTTCAGTCAGAGACAAGAATTCGCTGGATTTGAATATCTCCTGTTTGCGGCGATCTGCGGGCGGTGAACACGACTGGTGTATGAGTGTGTCCAGCTCCCATCGTCAAAAATCGGGTTTTCATCTCTCTT
>CAIZGA010000328.1 GCA_903932385.1 uncultured Acidobacteriota bacterium | reverse complement strand
CGCCGCCGCATACGCTGCGATGAACATCGGCGCCTTCACACTGATTACCCATTTCGCCGGTTACAAAGAAGAGCTGCAGACGATTGACGATTACACGGGCCTGGCGCGCCGCTCGCCGGTGCTGGCCGCGGTCTTCGGTCTATTTCTGTTGTCGCTGATTGGCATTCCCTTCACCGGCGGCTTCTTCGGCAAGTTCTACGTCTTTACCGCTGCACTGCATTCGGGCCTTGTCTGGCTGGCGATTGTAGGCCTATTGAACAGCGGGCTCGGCTGTTTCTACTATCTGCGGCTGCTGGTTCGTCTCTACTCCGCGCCGGATAGGGTTGAAGAAATGCGGCCGACTCCCAAGCTCACCGTGCCGCTGGCGATTGCCGTTGCCCTGGCCGCGATTGCCACGCTGGTGCTGGGTATCGTGCCCGGCCATGTGCTGCACCTAGCGCAGGCTGCCGCAGCAACTTATTCCGCCATCGCAAAGTAAACCAAGCAGATTTCTTCGTAACGCAAAACAGCCCCTGCCGAAGCAGAGGCTGTTTGATTTTGCTGCCGATGAATTACTTCACCTTAAGCAGGATGATGACCAGCGCGTAGAGCGCGAGCGACTCAATGAGCGCCAGGCCGATGATGAGGAAGGTGAAGATGCCGGGGCGTGCGCCGGGGTTGCGCGCGAGTGCCTCGACTGCCGATGCCGTTGCCTTGCCCTGGCCGAGGCCGCAGAGACCTGCCGCCAACGCCATGCCGAGACCGGCTGCCAAAGCTGCCAGACCGTCACCGGTCGAGAGACCGCCTTCTGCAAATGCCGGGGTTGCAAGCAACAGCACCGACAGGGTCATAAAGAGATATTGCAATTTACGCATAGTGACTCCAGCTTCCCTGAGATGTACCGCCAGTGGGTGGTTGAGGTTCACCGAGCTGACCCCCTCACGCTTGCGGCCGATCCGCGCAGGCAGGAAGCAACTCCCGCACGGAAAACTTGTACAGCAAAACTTTCTAGTGCTCGTGCGCCACGGCGAGTGAAAGATAAATGGCCGCCAGCAACATGAACACATACGCCTGCAGAATGGAAACGCCCACGTGCAGCCCGAGGAAAATGAGCGGAATGCCAATCGGCACCAGCGAGAAGAAGGCCAGCGTCACCATGTCTCCCGCATAAATGTTTGCATAGAGACGAACAGTGAGCGAGAGCACGCGCGCCAGATGCGAAATAATTTCGATGACGAACATCAGCGGTGCCAGCCACCACAGCGGGCCCAGGAACTGCTTGATGTATCCCGCCTTGTTTTCGCGGATGCCGTGGAAGTGGTAGTAGAAAAATGTGACCAGCGCCAGACCGAGCGGCACCACCACATATCCAGTGGGCGACTCAAAGCCGGGGATCAAACCGAGCAGATTGCTGAGCAGGATGAAGAGGAACAGCGCCACCAGATACGGCACAAAACGCGCATGACCGTGGCCGATGACCGACTCGCTCTGGCCGTCGATGAACTCGGTGACCATCTCTGCGGTCTGCTGAATCGCGCCGGGCTTCTCCACGCTGAGCGAGAGCCGCACGGCGACGAAGAACGCCAGCATAAATGCGACCACCAGCACTTCCATGGCAAGGCTGTTGGAGATGGGTGCGGTGGGATATGCCGGAGTGATGCCGACGTAATGCAGCAACTGGTTGACCAGTGCGGCAAAATGCAAATTCAAAAACCGTGTGAAATCTAACTGATGTGGCATCGTCTCTTCTTGGACCCGCTACTACAAAATTTCTCCGCTACTGCTCCGTCCACGCTTTCAGCAACCGGACCGACTCGATGGTGAGTGCAACCACACCGATGCCCAGTCCCGCCAGAAGCGTAATTACAGGAGCCTGCAGATACTTAAGGCTACCATACAGAACGGCCACAGCCACAGCCATCCGCAGGAAGAAACCGGCCAGTACCGGGCCGATGGCGCGGGGCTTCTGGCCTTCCATGCCGGCGGCTTCGGCCGCGTCCATGCGGGCCATGATGGCGGCCATCAAGCGCCGCCAGGTACGCAAGCCGCTGAGAGAAATGGCCGCGCCCGCGGCAAACTCCAACGCGCCCTGCCAGCCTGTTTTCCACCAGAAAATCGGCAGCGCGATGGCGGCAATCACAACGCCTGTCTGCATGGCGCGACGCATGGTCTGCTGCGCCGATGCATCGGTAAAGCTGTCCTGGTTCCCTATCGGTGTCTCGCTCAATTGCTGTCCTTCATGTATCGCATGGCCACGCGGACTAATTGCAGAAAGCCACCGGCAGCGCCCAGCAGTACGCCCACGATGGCAATCCATTGCTGGTGCCACGCGCGGTCTGCCCAGCCGCCCAGCAGCCAGCCAATCAGGCAGCCGGCCGGTATCGCAATCGCCAGCTGCATCATGGACTCGGCCTGCACCAGATTGCGCAGCCCGGCCTTCTGCTGCTTGCTGTCTTTGCCGGATTGTTGCGTCTCCGCCATCTTGGCCTCTCTTCTAAAGATATACTTGGATTTTAGATTGCGTAATCCGACTGCAGGATAGACACGTGTTTGAATCCGATTTTGAAGAACGCCTGTACGCTGAACGGCTCGCCAAGATTGAAAAAATCGTCGAGCTGGGCCAGGCCGCGTACCCCAACCACTACCGCACCACACACACGCTGCCGGAGATTCTGGCGCGTTACGATGCCGCTACCGGCGAATCGCTCGAAGCCGAGCGCGTTCCGGTGAGCGTGGCCGGCCGGCTGATGGCCATTCGCGGCCAGGGCAAGGCGGGCTTTGCGCATCTGCAGCAGGGCGGCAAGCGGCTGCAGATTTATGTTCGTCAGGACGCGGTGGGCGAGGCGGGCTTCGCGCTCTACAAGCTGCTGGATCTGGGCGACCACATCGGCGTCACCGGATATCTTTTCCGCACGCGCACCGGAGAACTCAGCGTGCATGTGGAGACACTGACGTTCCTGACCAAAGCGCTGCTGGCGCTGCCGGACAAATATCACGGGCTGGAAGATGTGGAGCTGCGCTACCGCCAGCGCTACGTGGACCTGTTTATGAACGCCGATGTGCGCGAAGTGTTTGTGAAGCGCGCCGCGGTGCTGCGTGCGCTGCGTAAATTTTTCGACGAGCGCGGCTATCTGGAAGTGGAAACGCCGATGATGCAGTCCATCGCCGGTGGTGCTGCGGCACGGCCCTTTGAGACGCACCACAACGCGCTGGATTTGGATTTGTTTTTGCGCATCGCGCCGGAGTTGTATCTGAAGCGGCTGGTGGTCGGCGGGCTCGACCGCGTGTATGAAATCAACCGCAACTTCCGCAACGAAGGCATCAGCACGCAGCACAATCCAGAATTTACGATGCTGGAGTTTTATCAGGCGTACTCGAATTACCACGACCTGATGGATTTGACCGAGGAGATTATCAAGTTTGTCGCGATAGAAGTGAATGGCACGACGAAGACCACGTTCAATGATGTGGAGATTGATTTAGGCGTGTGGCGTCGTTTCAGCATGTTAGATGCAATTATTAAATTCTGGCCTAATGACTTTCATTTCAACAATGGACCAAGACCTACAAAAGAAGACTTTTTCAGCATCGATTCATTATCCAAGCTTCTTGCACGACGCGAATATATAGCTCCGAAATTAATAACAATCCAATCCGACGAGGGAGATGTTCATCAAGAGAGTGACTGGGGTAAATTGACAAGTCAAATGGATCGAGCGCTCTCTGGCGTTGAATATGACATAGCTCAAGGGATGTCGCTTGGAAAAGCAATCGCTACTATTTTCGAAATTATTGCTGAACACGAACTTATTCAGCCGACGATTATTTATGACTTCCCGCTGGCGGTTTCGCCGCTTTCGAAAATCAAGCCGGAGGAGCCGGAGTGGGTGGAGCGGTTTGAGTTTTACATTGGCGGCTTTGAAGTGGGCAACGCCTTCAGCGAGTTGAACGACCCCGTAGACCAGCACCGCCGCTTTGAAGACCAGCTGAAAGAAAAAGCCCGCGGCGATGAAGAAGCCATGCAGATGGACGAGGACTACGTGCGCGCGCTGGGCTACGGCCTGCCGCCGACTGCCGGCGAAGGCATCGGCGTGGACCGGTTGACGATGATTCTCACCGGCTCGAAGTCCATCCGCGATGTGATTTTGTTCCCGCTGCTGCGCCCGCCCAAACCGCGCGACAACGCAACGGAACTCGATACGCTGCCCGGCACGCCCAGCGAAAGCGAGCCCTCGTGAAGATCCTTTTTGTCGGCGACGTTTTCGGTTCACCCGGCCGCCGCATTGTGCGCGAACATCTGCCGCACGTGATGGAGACGCACGGCATCGACCTGCTCATCATCAACGGAGAAAATGCCGCCGGCGGTTTCGGAATTACGCCCACGATTGCGGAAGAAATTTTCGACATGGGCGCGCACGTCATCACCACGGGCAACCATGTTTGGGACAAAAAAGAAATCATCGACGTGATGAACGGGGCCACCGGCGACCAGCGCGGACGACGCATCCTGCGCCCCGCGAATTTTGTGAAAGGCACGCCCGGCTTCGGCGTGTATGAAGGCAAGCTGCCGAGCGGCGATGCGTACGCGGTCATCAACCTGCAGGGGCGCGTCTTCATGGCCAACAGCGACGACCCATTCCGCAAGGCCGATGAACTGCTGCAACAGATTTCCGCCAAAGTAATTTTTGTCGACTTCCACGCCGAGGCCACGTCAGAAAAATCCGCGCTCGGCTGGTATCTTGATGGCCGCGTGACTGCGGTGGTCGGCACGCACACGCATGTCCCCACCGCGGATGAACGCGTGCTGCCGCAGGGCACGGCGTACATTACCGACGTGGGCATGAGCGGCCCGTACGACAGCGTGATTGGCGTGGAGGTGGAGTTGGTGCTGAACCGCTTCCTGACCAACATGCCGGGCAAGTTTGAAGCGGCCAAGGGCAATCCAAAAATGTGTGCGGTGGTGGTGGAGTGCGATGCAGTGACTGGCCGCGCCAGCAGCATTCAGCGGATTATGTTGGGCGAATAAATTTTCTTCCGCAGAAACAAAAAGGGCAACCCGAGGGCTGCCCTTTTGATTTTTACTACAAACCGCTTAGTTGCTGCTGCGATGCGTGGTGGTGGTACGACGAACCGGCGGCTTCGGCTTTGCGACCGCGGGCACTTCGCCATCCGTCAGGTGAATCAGGAAGGGCGTCTTGTCGTAGGAGTCCACTGTACCGATGACGGTGAAGTTGGAGCCGGCTACCGGCACCGTCTTCAACGGGGTCTTCAGAGTCACGCTGAAGTCCGCCGTCTTGTTCTGCACTGAATCATCCGATACCGCCAGCGTCACAACTGTGTCAGTGGCAGAGATGACCAGCTTGTCGGTCAGCTTGATGTTCTGTCCCTTGAGGAAGGCCCAAACACGGTCGGCATCGGTCTGCGGTGCGGCCGGTGTGGTCGCTGCCGGGTCCGGCGTCGGCTGAACGTCTGCCTTCTGCGTGCCGTTGATG
>CAIZGA010000327.1 GCA_903932385.1 uncultured Acidobacteriota bacterium | reverse complement strand
TGTCACCGCTAATCAACACATCAACGGGAAATACATTTGATCTCGACTATGGTCAAAACTTGGGCAACTTTTTCTATGATGCTCTTGTCTTTTCAGACCAAACCATGGCGCAGCGTGTTGCATTGGCCATGAATCATGCCATTGAACTTTGCGGTGGGAAACAACCCACACCTGCCAAGCCTGACCTCTTCCAATTGCCGCCAAATTAATATCCTCTTTGTATGACAAGAGCCAGCGTCAAGCAATAGAGGAGTTCGCCATCTGAATGTGCGAGGATACTAATTAGTATCCTCGCACCCCTCATGCGCTTCGAACTCTTCATCGCCGCCCGTTATCTCCGCGCACGCCGCCGCCAGGCCGTCATCGGAATCATCACCGCCATCTCCGTTGCCGGAGTCGCCGCCGGTGTCGCCTCGCTCATCCTCGCCCTCGCCATCACCAACGGCATGCGCAGCGAATTGCAGTCGCGCCTGCTCGCATCCACCGCGCACGTCGAAATCATGCGCATCTCCGGCGAAGGCATCCGCGACTGGCGCACTCTGTTGCCGAAACTCCGCCAGCAACCGCACGTTACCGCAGCCGCGCCCGGTCTCTACGGCCAGGTGTTGCTCTCGCGCGGCACTCGTTCCGCCGGCGCGCTGATCAAAGGCATCATCCCCACCGACGAACGCACCGTCAGTGATCTGCTGCAGCACATCAACTCCGGCTCCGGTAGTGCTCTTGAACCAACAGCATCCACTGACGCAGCCACACCACCCATTGTCATCGGCAGCGATCTCGCCACAACCGTCGGCGCCGCCGTCGGAGACACCGTCCTCGTCACCAGCCCGCAGGGCGAACTCACGCCGCTCGGACTCATCCCTCGCTACCAGCGTTTTCAAATCGCCGGTATTTTCCGCTCCGGCTTCTATCAGTACGACTCCAGCTACGCACTCATGCGTCTCAGCGACGCTCAGCGCCTCTTCAGTGAGCCCGACCTCATCTCCGTCATCAGTTTCAAAGTCGACAACCTCTACCACGCCGCCGCCATCGGTCACGATATCGAATCCGCCGCCGGCCCCGGATTCCAATCCACCAACTGGATGGAACAGAACCGCGAACTTTTCCGCGCGCTCAAACTTGAACAAATCGTCACCTTCATCGTCATCGCGCTGATTGTCTGCGTCGCCGCGCTCAACATCCTCATCGCGCTCACCATGATGGTGATGGAGAAAACGCGCGACATCGCTGTGCTCATGAGCTTCGGCGTCCGCGCAGAACAAGTCCGCCGCATTTTCTTGCTGCAGGGTCTGCTCATCAGCCTGCTCGGCACCGTTGCCGGACTCATTCTCGGCTACGCACTCGCCTTCGCCGGCGGCCATTATCATTTCCAACTCGACGCATCGGTCTACGCGCTCGATACATTGCCCTTCGCACCGCGATTCACAGACGGCCTCATCGTCTCCGCCGTCTCGCTCGGAGTCAGCCTGCTGGCCACACTTTATCCAGCCACCTCCGCTGCACGCATCCTACCCGCGGAGGCGCTGCGCTATGAATAACGCCCCTCTGCTCCGTGTAGAACGTCTCGCCAAACGCTACACCACTGGCCCCGCCGAACTCGTTCTCTTCAACGATTTAAATTTCTCGCTCGCGCATGGCGAAATGGCCGCCATCATCGGCCAGTCCGGTGCTGGAAAAAGTACGATGCTGCATATCGTCGCCGCACTCGACTCACCCACCAGCGGCGAAGTATTTTTTGACAACCAATCACTCCGCTCACTTGACCCCGCAGAATATCGCAATCGCAATATCGGTTATGTCTGGCAGTTTCACTATCTGTTGCCGGAATTCACTGCGCTCGAAAACGCCGCCATGCCGCTGCTCGCTCGCGGCGTCACACACAAATCCGCGCTCGAACAGGCCGCGCACTGGCTGGGCCGCGTCGGTCTCGCCGGCCGCGTCAGGCATCGCTCCGGCGAACTCTCCGGCGGCGAGCAGCAACGCGTCTCACTGGCTCGCGCGCTCATCACGCTGCCAAAACTTCTACTCGCCGACGAACTCACCGGCGACCTGGACGACACCACAGGCGCTGCCGTGTTTGATTTGCTCGCCTCGCTGCACGCCGAGGTTGGACTCACCACATTGCTCGTCACCCACAACCAGCAATTTGCCGCCCGCTGCAACACCGTCTATCGCCTGCAATCCGGTCGTCTGGATGTAGAGCCACGCAGCTAGCCCTGAATATTTTCAATCTGTATTTGCCCGCTGGCAGTAACATGGCTTCATAGCATGCCCACCTGCAGACACCTCCCACGCTGCGTCGCCCCGCTGCTGCTCTTCTGCAGCGCTGCATTATGCCAGTCGCCGACAACTCCAACGCCGCCTGTTGCCGCGTCTGCCAAACCAACCATCCCGCTCTGCACGGATTTGCCGCAAGTCCAGCTAGCTGCAAAATCAAAATACGCCACACCTGTTGTCTCCTACGTGGATGCGACCATCCGCCAACTGCAGGCCTATGCCCCGCAACTGAATCAGCTCCAGCTTGTACCCGGTGAAACGCTCGACACCCCCTGCCAGCACCACACCTTCCGCTATCACTACAGAGTTGCTGAAGAAAACCAGCAACGGCGTCATCGCCATGGCCAGAAAAATTCCCAACCTGCTGGCAAAAGAAATGGTCGCGCCCGCCATCTACCGGCAAAATTCCGCCAGAGCGCTGGTAGACACCTACAGCTTTCGCATCCAACCAGTCTCAACAGCCACCGGCGTTGAGCTGACAGAGTCCAGAGTCGACACCTGGGGCAATACCGTGGATGCCACCTCCGGCCCCAGCGTCACCGGCCACAGTCTCGGCTGGTTTTATTTCTATCCCGGCAATTATCAGAAGTCGCGATTCCGATATCTTGGCCGGCAGAAAATCGGCAACCAGCAAACCTACGTCTTGGCCTTCGCACAGGACCCGACAAAAGCCTCGCTCGGTACGAACATCATTTCCAAGAGCGTCACCTGTTCCAGTTACCTTCAGGGGGTCGCGTGGATTGATCCGAATACCTTCGGCATCGTGCGTCTGCAGACTGACCTGCTTATGCCGCTCGACGGCATCGAACTCAAACAGTTGCGGACCACGCTCAACTTCAGTCCGGTCTACATCGCCAGCAAAAACCTCACGCTCCTGATGCCGCGGCAAATCGATACTGTTTGGCACTTCACCAATGGCACCACAGGACGCGAGCAGCACGTCTACTCCAACTACCGGCTCTTCGGAGTCACCACCACCATCGTCTACGGCGGCCTGAAAAAATAGACTCACACATCACCACGAACTTCATGACAACTTCAGCACTGCAAGCGTAAAGTGTTTGTCGTACGCTGCTGCACACGTTTGCGGCATGGCAAGGAGAACGTTATGGGTAAGAATGTCGGTGGTTTGGATCGTGTCCTTCGTATCATTATCGGCCTGGGAATTCTCAGCCTGTACTTCTTCCTCAGCGGCAACGCGAGATGGTTCGCTCTCTTCGGCATCGTGCCGCTGTTCACGGGACTCTTTTCCTGCTGCCTTCTTTACAGCGTTGTTGGCATCAACACCTGTTCTGTTCCTAAGAAGTAATCGCCGCCCATACGCAACACATCGCGAGACGCAGTGCATCTGCGCGCCTGTAGTTTTCTACGTTTGCAATTCGTCATGCTTCGCGATAAATCAGCAGGCAGAAACCAATCAGCACCAGAAAAATTGGCCACACTCGACGCGCCACTGTGCGAGCCCGCCCATCCGGCAGCCGAATCTCCAGCCAGTATCCCCAACCCGCCAGCACCGCCAGAATTCCCATGCAATTGTGGTTCATCTCAATCAGCAGTTCGCTTTTCACATTGCCCAGCGCGTGGTTGTGCAGCAGCAATCCCGCACCGCCCAGCGCCAGCATCACAGGAAACACATACGAATATTTTTTCGCTTTCAGCCGCCCCGTTTCCACGCCCCACTCAAACAGCGCGAAGAAAACAAACAGCACGTCATACACGCGATGCATCAAAATTTCCGGGTCATAAAAACTCTGCCAGAAGCTGTTCGGCCCCAGCGGCCAGTTTTCCGGATCGCCGCGCAGAAATGAAAATATCGCCAGCGCAATAAATCCCAGCGGCCATGCCCGCGCCCATCGCAATCGTTCATACCGAGAAAGCATCGCGCCCACGCCAATCACCAGCAGAATAATTCCCGCCCAGTGATGGCTGTACTCTGACCACGCAATGTCGGGGTCCTGCTGATGCAGTGCCGCGTGCGTCGGGTCGTCAATATATTTAATCGCTTCGTTCAACGGCGTCGCCGGAGACAATGCTGATACCGGCGGACTCGTAAACCTCGGCCACTGCGGAGTAAATCGTTGCACAATTTCCTGCGCCGTCAACCGGTCCGCCGTCAGGTCCACCGCCGGCGGTTGCGAAGTCAGTGAACTCGCCGCCAGCAACACCGTAAATCCAATCGCAATCTCTGCCTCGGCAAATCGACGCAGATGCAACAGCAGCCACTCGCTGAATTTTCTCTCGCGGCCAATGTTGAAATTCATCGCACCCAGCACCAGCAGCGAACACAGCAGCACGGCCTTCACCGCCAGCATCACTCCATACGCCGTTCCGTAAAACGCCTGCCACGATCCGACGTAATACACCGACATCCACACGCCTGAAGCAATCAGTGCCACCGCACTCCCCATCGCCACCGGAGTAAATCGCCGCACCAAATGCTGCGATTTCGCCACATCCTCGGTCCCATGCAATGCGAACAACAGAAACGGCAGTCCGCCAATCCACGCCGCCGCGGCCAACTGATGCACCACCGTCAGCGGTATCAGAATCGCGCGATCGTCCATGCGGGATACTGCATGGCTCGTCCACACCGCCGTCGCCAGCAGCACATAGACAGACACCAGCATCGCCGCCAGCGTCATCCAATTCCATTTGTGTTCGCTTCCCTCGCAACCGCCGCGCATCAGCAGCCAAACACTCACGCACGCCAGGATGGAAATCATTCCCGCAAGAAAATAATCCGCACCCATCAGGTCGGTCAGCTGCAAATCGCTCGTGCCCATCAACACCGCAGTGTCAATCACGATGTACAAAATCTGCGGCACAATAAACGCAAGCGCAAAACGCGCAATCCATCTCCGGCATAAGATCTTTGCCTGCGCCGTTGCCGGCCGCGCCAGAAACAAAAACAGTATCCCGCCCAGCAGTAGCGTCTGCAGCGATAGCATCAGCGCTCGCAGCACTACTGAGAGCAAGGCAAAGTCCTGCACGAACCAGATCATGCGTGCCTTTCTGTTGTTGCGTTATTCACTACCGCACGGTGAATGGAACATCGCCGCGCGTGATGTGACCGTCGCGCGCCAGCACCTGCCAGTGCAATACGTATTCGCCCGGTCGCAGCCCCTTCGCATTCGCCAGAATCATATCCGGTGCCGTGGTCGGCAAATGCTCCAGTGTGCGCGTGCTTCCATCCGGCATCGCCAGCGTCACCGTCGACCGAGCCGCATCAATCCGCGAGTTGTAATGCAATTGAATCGGCACATCCGGCCCATGCACCACCGCATGCGCCGCCGGGGCAGAGTTCGTCAGGATGGCATGGGCATGCGCCACCCGCGCTGTCAGTAATATCGCTGCGACCACAAAAACCCATATCCAACCTGCACTACGTTGCGCTCTCTTCATACCTGCGGATTATAGCAATCACGCGCTTTTCCGCACCTGGCCTGTCATGAATCCCCAATCTCTCCCCTATCTCTTTGAATTGATTGACATTAACCCAGCACCTGCCCGCCCTAGCTTTCCTCGCGTTTTGCACAAGGCATAATGCAGAAAAATCAGGTACTGTATCTCTAATCTCCATGCCGTAGTCTGTTAATACACCGGCAGCATACGGCTGGAATCGGCGGCAGTTCCCGTGCATCCAATGGATACAGGGCACTGCAACCGGCAAGTGCAGGCAGTCAAGAAGTGGGCGGGTGGGCAGTGGTATCGCTTCCCCGGCCAATTTGGTCTTGCAGGCGGGCGTGACGCACTCTAACACTGTGCTTCCCGACCCCCTGACGCAGGACGCCTTCGAACAGAGGTCGAGGCCCGCGGCAACCGCCGGCAATCGTCCTCCACAGGGGGAATATGTTCGAACGCTATACAGAAAAAGCACGTCGCGTGATTTTCTTCGCACGCTATGAAGCCAGCCAGTTCGGTTCTCCGTACATTGAAACGGAACACCTTCTGCTTGGTCTGCTGCGCGAAGACAAGGCCCTCACTAATCGTTTTCTGCGCTCCCACGCATCAGTGGAATCCATCCGCAAACAGATTGAAAGCCGCACCACCATCCGGGAAAAAGTTTCCACCTCGGTGGACCTGCCGCTTTCCAACGAATGCAAACGCGTTCTCGCCTATGCTGCGGAAGAGGCCGAACGCCTCAGCCACAAACACATCGGTACCGAGCATCTTCTGCTTGGCCTGCTGCGTGAAGAAAAATGCTTCGCCGCGGAAATCCTCCACGAGCGCGGCCTGCGCCTTCCCACCATTCGCGAAGAGTTGCAGCGCACCACGCAGGAGAAGGCCCCGCAGCAACAGCGCCAGCGTGAAAGCAGTCTGCTTGCGGAATTTTCCCGCGACCTGACGCAGTCCGCGATGGACAGCCAGCTCGACCCGCTAGTCGGTCGCGACCAGGAGCTCGAACGTCTGGTGCAGATTCTCTGCCGCCGCACGAAAAACAATCCCGTGCTCATCGGCGAACCCGGCGTCGGCAAAACCGCCATCGTTGAAGGCCTCGCGCAACGCATTGCCGATGGTGAAGTCCCCAGCTTCCTCGCCGAGAAGCGCATCCTCGCGCTCGACCTTTCGCTCATCGTCGCCGGCACAAAATATCGTGGCCAGTTTGAGGAGCGCCTCAAGACCATCATGAAAGAGTTGATGGAAAACCAGAACTGCATCGTCTTCATCGACGAGTTGCACACGCTGGTCGGCGCCGGTTCGGCAGAAGGTTCGCTCGATGCCGCCAACATCCTCAAGCCCGCGCTCAGCCGTGGAGAAATCCAGTGCATCGGTGCCACCACGCCGGCCGAGTATCGCAAATCGATTGAGAAAGACCGCTCGCTCGAACGCCGCTTCCAGGCCGTAAAAGTTCCTCCGCCCAATGAAGAAGACGCCATCAAAATCATCATGGGCATCAAGGAACGTTACGAAAAATTCCACGCGGTCAGCTACACCGACGACGCCATTTCGTTCTCGGTCTCGCACTCCAACCGCTACATCCCCGATCGTTTCCTGCCGGACAAGGCCATCGATCTCATCGACGAAGCCGGCGCACGCGTCAAACTGCGCCAGACTTCCCTGCCCGAGGAAATCACCGAAGTCCAGAAGCGCATCAAGTTCATCGTGCACCGCATGGACAACGCCATCGCCAACCACGAGTTTGAGAAGGCGCGTTTCTACTCCGACGAGGAACGCAAGGAACGCGAAAATCTCCGCGCCCTGCGCGACAAGTATCACCTCGACGACTCCTCTTCCGGCATCGTCACTCGTGAAGATATTGAAGATGTCGTCAGCCGCTGGACCGGCGTTCCCATCTTCTCCATCAAGGAAGAGGAAACGCAGAAACTCCTGCGTGTGGAAGAAGAACTCCACAAACGCGTCATCTCGCAGGATAAGTCCATCAGTGCCCTTGCCCGCGCCATCCGCCGCAGCCGTGCCGGCCTCAAGTCGCCGTCGCGTCCCATCGGTAGCTTCCTGTTCCTCGGCCCCACCGGCGTCGGCAAAACCGAAGTCGCGCGCACTCTGGCGCAGTTCCTTTTCGGCTCAGAAAAATCGCTCATTCGCTTCGACATGTCGGAGTTCATGGAGAAGCACTCCGTCTCCAAGCTCATCGGTTCGCCTCCGGGATACGTTGGCTACGAAGAAGGCGGCCAACTCACCGAACGCGTCAAACGCTCGCCGTATTCCGTCGTGCTGCTCGATGAAATTGAGAAGGCGCATCCGGATGTCTTCAACATCCTGCTGCAGGTTTTTGAAGACGGCCATCTCACCGACGGTCTTGGCAACACGGTCGATTTCAAGAACTCCATCATCATCATGACCTCGAACATCGGTGCCCGCCATCTGCAGAAGCGCCAGGGCCTCGGCTTCGCCAGCGACAAGGACTCCTTCGTCATGGAGAAGGCCGAAGAGATGGTGCGCAGCGAAGTTAAACGCACCTTCAATCCCGAGTTCCTCAACCGTCTGGATGAAGTCATTCTCTTC
>CAIZGA010000326.1 GCA_903932385.1 uncultured Acidobacteriota bacterium | reverse complement strand
GTTCCCCGCTGCCGCTGGCTACTTTTGCCGCGTACGGCGTTGAGTTTCAACGCCGGCTGGTGCCGCATCTGGAAAAGACCAACATTACGCATATCTCACGTGATGGAAATCTCTTCGTATTGAAAACCGATGACGGGCAAACGGTGAAAGCGCGCAAGGTGATTCTTGCCATCGGCATTACGCACTTCACCTACAAACCGCCGTTTCTGGACGGCATCTCATCAGAGTATGCGACACACACGTTTGAACATTCCGAGCTGAAGAAATTCAACGGACGCAAAGTGGCTGTGATCGGTGCCGGTGCCTCGGCAGTGGACATGGCGGCACGACTGACCGTGGCCGGAGCGAAGGTGGAGTTGATTGCCAAGAGCAACTCGATTGCCTTCCATGAGCCTTCTGAAGAGCCGCGGCCATTGATGGAACGCATCAAGAATCCGCGCTCGGCATTGGGACTTGGCTGGCGTTCAAAAATCAGCGCCGACTGGCCGCTTGTCTTCCATGCTCTGCCGCAAGACCTACGTTTCCGCATTGTTGATAAGCATCTTGGCCCAGCGCCGGGATGGTTTGTCCGCGACCTGGTGGTAGGAAAATTCCCGCAGCATATGAACTGCTACGTGGAAGATGTCGCGGTCAAAGACGGCCAGGTACATATTCAATTGCGGAAAAAAGATGGCGGCTCAGATGCAGTGGTTGCCGACCACGTGATTGCAGGCACCGGATTCCGCGTCTCGATTTCGAAACTGCAACTACTGGATGAAAGCCTGCGGGCTGAGATTAAAAGCGCGGAAGATACGCCGGTACTCTCGCGATCCTTTGAGTCGTCGGTACGCGGTTTGTATTTTACCGGCCTTGCGGCGGCGAACTGCTTTGGGCCGCCCTTCCGCTTTGCCTGCGGCGCGGAATACACGGCCAAGCGACTGATGAAGCATCTGGCCTGAGAATAATTTCCAACAAAACAAGACCGGCTGCGCTGATTGCGTGGCCGGTTCTTTTTTTGTAGCAACCCTGTGCCAATTTAACCTGTTCTAAATACTCTGTAGTTGCTACATTCATAGCTGGAGTTTTAAGAATGAAGCCTACCCACATGAATGCAGCACGCATTGCCGCAGCAATTTTCTTCACCTTAGCCAGCCTGGCACCCGCACAGCAGCCCACCGCACCGGCAGCGGCTCCAACAGCCGCGCCGAAGCCGCGCACGCCGCGAGCCCGCCGGCCGGACAAGCCGTTTGAGCTGCAGGCGATTACACCTGAGTTCTGGAAAATTTTTGACAAGGATGCGAAGCTGGCCACGCTGACCAGCGGCTTTGGCTTTACTGAAGGCCCTGTGTGGGACCCTGCCGGCTTTGTGTGGGTGAGTGATGAGAGCAAGAACCAGATTGTAAAAGTGTATGACGACGGCCACATTGAAGAGATGGTTTCTCTGGTGGACCCCGACGGCAGCACCTATGACAAGCAGCACCGGCTGCTGAGTACGGCCAGCGGCTTGCGAGCGATTATTCGCCTCTCTGCCGATGGAAAAAGTTTTGAGACGGTCGTCGACCATTATCAGGGCAAGAAGTTGAACACGCCGAACGATGTGGTGATTGGCCCGGATGGCGCGATTTATTTCACGGATCCTGTGATTGACATGACGCCGGAGCAGAAGAAAACGCAGGAACTGCCGCCCTCGGTCTACCGGCTGGGTACAGACGGCAAGATGACACTGCTGACTTCGGAACTGACAGCCCCGAACGGACTGGCATTTTCTCCGAATGGAAAAGTGCTCTACATTGACGATGATGACAAGCGTGGCATTCGCCGCTACTACTTCCACAAGGACGGCACTATCAGCGGCGGTGCGGACTTTGGCGAGATGAAAGACCCCGTCAACCGCGGGGTTCCCGACGGCATGAAGGTGGACAAAAAAGGCCACCTGTTTGTTTCCGGCCCGAATGGCATCTGGGTGTGGAACAGCAAGGGCGTACACATTGGCACGGTACAGATGCCGCACGGCATGGCCAACCTGACGTGGGGCGGCGCGGACTACAGCAAGCTGTACATCACCGCGGGCAACACGGTGTATGTGCTGCAGACCAAGACCCACGGCATTCTTGGCTACCTGAAGAAGTAATTTCTACGGCAAGGTGAAGGCGAAGACATCGTCGCCGGCGGCAACGGCGAAGTATTGCTTGCCATCCACCGCGTACGACATGGGCG
>CAIZGA010000325.1 GCA_903932385.1 uncultured Acidobacteriota bacterium | reverse complement strand
TCGTCGCCACCCCCGCGCTTTTCGGATGGGGCAATGAAGGCCATCAATACATCAACCATGTCGCCGTCCTCGCGTTGCCCGCCGACGTGCCCGCCTTTCTGCGCACCCCTGAGGCCGTGAATGAAATCACCTGGCTGGGCCCCGAGCCGGACCGCTGGCGTTCGCGCGCCGAGCCGGAGCTCTCCACCGAGCAGGCGCCGGAACACTTCATCGATTTTGAAACTGCCGATCTCGTCGGCCCGCTGCCGCGCAATCGCTACGACTTCATCCGTGCGCTGGCCAAAGCGCAGGTCGCCTATCCAGACAAGGCCGCCGATCTCACCGTGGAAAAAGTCGGCCTGCAGCCCTACATCACCAATGAAGTTTACGAGCGACTCAAGGCCGCCTTCCGCGAGTACCGCAGCGAAAAAACTCTCGGTCAGGATACGAAGCCCGTCGAACAGAGCATCCTCTTCTACGCCGGTTGGCTCGGTCACTACGCCGCCGATGGTTCGCAGCCGCTGCACACCACCATCCAATACAACGGCTGGGTCGGCCCGAATCCCAACGGCTACACCACAGCGAAAAATATTCACTACCAGTTTGAGACGGCCTTCGTCCTCGCCAACATCAAGCCCGCAGATTTTTCCTCGCTCGTCTCGCAGCCGCATGTGATGAATGATGTCTTCACCGAATATGTCGCCTACCTGCGACACACCCAGTCGCTGGTGGAAAAGGTTTACCAGCTGGATAAAGTCGGCGGATTCACTGGCGCAGGCACAGCCGAGTCGCGCGCCTTTACCGAAGAACGTCTCGCCGCCGGTGCATCCATGTTGCGTGATTTAATGTATTCCGCATGGGTTCACTCGGCCGATCCGGTCCCCGCATACACGCCGCCGGCAAAATAAATGCAGCAATTCATCGTGCTGTAAAAAATTCAAGCGGGATTCAACCAGTTTTCACAGCTCGTTTACCGCACGTTTTCTTATCTGTATCAAACTCCTTGGCGTAGGCTGCATTGCTGCTTGCAACCAGCGGCCTGCGCAAGGAGATTCCATAATGTCATCCAGCACTTTTCCAGCCAGCCGCATCCGTGCGTCTGTATTGGAGCCTGTCGTCCAAACGGCAGAGTCGCGCCCGCTGAGCATGGGGCCGTATCAGGTCCGCATGGCGAATACTGAAAGCGATCGCATGGCAGCATATGCGCTGCGGTTCAATGTGTTCAATGTTGAATTGAACGCGGGGCTCGCCGACTCCGCCGCAACCCGAATGGATTTCGACCGCTACGATGCGGTCTGCGACCACCTGATTGTGGAGCATGCCGAGATGGGCCGTGTTGTCGGGACATATCGCCTGCAAACCGGTGAGATTGCCGCGAAAAATTTTGGATACTACAGCGAACAGGAATTTGATTTCAGCCCGTACGAAAAATTACGTTCACGTGTGGTGGAGTTGGGCCGGGCCTGCATCGATGCCGAACATCGCTCCACCGAAGTGCTGCACCTGTTGTGGCGCGGCATTGCACAATACGCATTGCAGCGAAACATTCGCTACATGATTGGCTGCAGTTCGCTCTCCTCGCAGGACGCTGTCGAAGGCCTTGCCGTCTATCGCGCGTTGGCGAAATATATCGTTGCCGAGGATTTACGCACACGCCCGCTGCCGGAATTTTCTCTGCCGCAGGAACCGCTATTGCAGTCGGAAATAATTGTCGCGGAAGTGCCGAAGCTGTTACGCACATATCTCACCATCGGCGCAAAAATCTGCGGCGAACCGGCCATCGACCGCGAATTCAAAACCATCGACTTCCTCACGCTGCTCGATCTGGAAGAACTTCACCCGCGCATTGCGGCGCGTTTTCTCGAAGGCCTGTAATTCGCAATCGTATGCGTACTACGTTCAAAGCCCTGCAGCTGTGCATCGCACTCGCTATCTGCTTTGCGGACTATGCGCTGCACTGGCCGCGTGA
Organism: uncultured Acidobacteriota bacterium; assembly: GCA_903932385.1. Taxonomy (GTDB): domain Bacteria; phylum Acidobacteriota; class Terriglobia; order Terriglobales; family Acidobacteriaceae; genus CAIZGA01. Next base: position 11,168 of record CAIZGA010000325.1, on the reverse strand, counting down.
TGTGCATTCGCGCACGCGTTGGTCGGGGCAGGGCGCTCGAGGTGTGCTGCGTGTGCTCGGCGTGGAAATTAACGTCACGGGAGAATTTCCCGCGAGCGGCGTGCTGGTCTGCAACCACATGAGCTATCTGGATGTGCTGGTGCTCTGCGCCGTGGCCCCGTGCTTTTTTGTTTCCAAAAGTGAGGTGCGTAGCTGGCCGGTCATCGGCTGGCTCTCCACCATGTCGGGCACGTTGTATGTCGAACGCAACCGCCGGCACAGCGCTCTGGATGCGAACCGCCGCATCCGCGAAAAAATATCCCAAGGCCTGCCTGTGGTGATTTTTCCCGAAGGCACCACTACCGACGGCACCCACGTGCTTCCGTTCAAGACGTCCATCTTCGGTGCCGTGTGCGATGAAAAATCCAGCGATGCCGTCATTCCAATTCACGCTGCGCATCTTGGGTACACGCTCTCGCCGGAAAATCCACCCAACGCCAGCGTGGCGCAGGACATCAGCTACTGGGGCGAGATGACCTTCCTGCCGCATCTGCTGCGCATGTTGCGTCTGCGCGGCGTCCATGCGGATTTGCGCATTGCAAAAAATACTGTGCCGGTTGCAGACCGCAAACAGACCGCGCGTCTCTGCGAAAATATTGTGTTTTCTCTGCGGGAGTCTGCTAGCGAGGCGCCATCAAACCGGCAAGCCGCATCTGCGTAAGCACCTGCTCCAGCGACCAGTCAATCGATTCCGATCCATTCACAATCAACCGCGCATTGTGCTTCGAGGGTTGCACGTAAAGCTTTGCCATCGGCAGCGCCGTCTCGTTGTATTGCCGCAGCACAGACTCCGGCGTGCGTCCGCGCTCACGCACATCCCGCGCCAGCCGCCGCTTGTAGCAAAGTTCGTCCGGCGCATCCACGTAGACGCTGTAGCTGTAGTGCGGCAGCAACTCCACATAGTGCAGCGCAAATATACCTTCGACAAATACAAACTGCTTTGGCGTGACGTTCACCGTCTGCCCATGCACGCGCGAGTGCGTGGAAAAATCATAGACAGGCCGCTCAATTGCGATGCCCTGCGCCAGGCTGGCAACATGCGCGATGAACAGCTCATGCTCCAGCGCGTCGGGATGGTCAAAATTTCCGTGGTGTCGCTGCTCCAGCGGCAGCTGCGATAAATCGCGATAGTACAAGTCGAGCGGAAATATCGTGGCGTCCAGCTGCGCTGCCAGTTCCTTCGCCAGCGTGGTCTTGCCGGAGCCGGAGCAACCGCCGATGCCAATCACTACAGGTCGTGCTGAAGAGTGCGGCGTATCGCTGCTCATCCGGAATTCTTCCCGGAATCAGTTTTCGAAACCAGTGCATCCATCTGCGGCACCATCGCCGTCAGCAGCGCGGTGAATTGCGCCTCCACTCTGCGCCCCATCTCCATCACTTCATCGTGATGAATCGGCTCGGCCAGAACTCCCGCAGCCATGTTGGTCACCAGCGATATGCCAAGCACTTCAATCCCCATGTGCCGCGCGATGATGACTTCATGCACCGTCGACATGCCGACAAGATCTGCACCCAGCGTACGAAACGCGCGAATCTCCGCCGGCGTTTCATAGCTCGGCCCCAGCACCGCCAGATACACGCCTTCGGTCAGCGTGAATCCCTGCTTCGCGGCTTCTGCCACCGCGGCCTTGCGAAGTTGCGGCGAGTAGGCGGCGCTCATGTCAAAAAATCTCGGTCCCAGTCGATCCTCATTCGGCCCCGCTGCCGCGTTGATGCCGGAAAGATTAATGTGGTCGCTGATGGCAACCAGTTCGCCCTGATGCAACAATGTGCGAATGCCGCCAGCCGCGTTGGTCACAATCAGCGACGTAATGCCCAGCCCGCCCAGCACGCGCATGGGAAACGTGACCTGTTGCGGCGTGTAGCCTTCGTACGGATGCACGCGTCCCTGCATCACCGCCACGGCGACGCCGCCGATGCTGCCCAGCACCAGCTTGCCGCTGTGTCCGGCCACCGTCGATTGCGGAAAGTTAGGAATCTCTGCGTAAGGAATCGTGACGGCATCGGCTACCTGCGCGGCAAATCCGCCGAGTCCTGAGCCGAGAATGATGCCGATGCGCGGCTGTATTTTTGCGCGGCTGGAAATAAAATCACAAGCCTCGCGGATGCTGGCGTAAAGGTCGGACATAAATATTTTCCTTCTTTAGACTAAACCGTCAGCGCCTGCCGAAATTTATTTCAGCAACACGCTGACGATGGATGCGGAAATCAGGTTCGCCATCGTGCCGGCCAGCATGGCACGCACGCCAAGCCGAGCCAGATCGTTGCGACGCGTGGGGGCCAGCGCGCCGATGCCGCCAATCTGCATGCCGATGGAGCCGAGGTTCGCAAAGCCGCACAACGCAAACGTCGCGATGGAAAATGTTCGCGGCGAAATCGCGGCCTTCATCTGCCCCAGCTGTGTGTACGCAACAAATTCATTCAACACCGCGCGCGTGCCCAGCAGGTTGCCAATCGTCGAAGCCTCATGCCACGGTATGCCGATGAGCCACGCAATCGGTGCGCCGAAGAAGCCGAGAATCTGGTTCAGGCTGCTCGGCGTCCCCAGATGAAAATGTTCCCACGTAAATCCGCTCGTGTATCCCAGGATGCCGTTCAGCAAGCCGACCAGCGCAAGAAAACTGATGAGCATGATGGCGACGTTGAAGGCCAGCTTGCCGCCGTCAATGGTGCCGCGCGCAATTGCGCCGACAAAGTTTTCGTCCTTGTGTTCTTCCTGCGGCGGCATGTGCACAATGCCCGCAGTCGCCGGTATCTCGGTTTCCGGCACCAGCATTTTCGCAATCATAATCGTGCCGGGCGCCGTCATGATGACCGCCGATAGCAGGTCCTTCGCATTAATCCCGAAATGAATGTATGCCGCCATGATGCCGCCGGAAACGTGCGCCATGCCGCTGGTCATAATCGTCATCAACTCCGATTGCGTCGCGCCGGGAAGAAATGGCCGAATCGTCAGCGGCGCTTCAGTCTGTCCCATGAAGATGCTCGCCGCAACGTTGGTGGATTCGGCGCCGGATGTTCCCATAGTGCGCTGCATTAGCCACGCCACCACCTTGATGATGAGTTGCATGACGCCGATGTGGTACAGAATCGCGAAAAATGCCGAGACAAAAATAATCGTCGGCAACACCTGGAAGGCAAAAACGCTAATGGGGGAATTTTGCGCGCCCAGTTCTCCGAAGACCATGGCGGAGCCGTCAAAGGAATGGTTCAGCATCGACGTAACGCCGTTGCTGGCTTGCTGCAACAGGTACTGACCGCCGGACCATTTCACCACCAGCACCGCGAAAAGTATTTGCAGGCTCAGTCCCCAAGCCACCGTGCGCCAGCGAATGGCGCGGCGATTGTTGGAGAGCAGGTAGGCAATAGTCAGTAGCGTGATGAGGCCGAGAACTCCAGTGAAGCGTTCCAAATGGCAGTTCCTCCAAAACAGGGAATGCGTTTCTTGCGATATCAAAACCAATGAGGAGTAGAGCGAAGTGTACCGAATCTTCGCTGCGAATGGCAGAAAAATCTTTTGGTGTCAGCGGCCCCGGCTGATAACTTCGCGGATCAGCGGATGGCGGTATGGCATCTTCTCAGTCAGCGCAAAGGCGCGCCGTAGAATTTTCTCCGCCTGATGCAATTGAGATTCGTTGTCTGCATAGAGTGTGCAGATGGCGTCGCCTTCTTTCAGCAGCGCACCGGCCTTCACGTGCATCTCCAGCCCGGCGTGTGCGGAAACAGGTTCGCCCACATGGCTGCGTCCCGCGCCCAGCCGTTGCACCGCCCAACCTGCATCGGTGCAGTTGGCGCAGTGGAAATAGCCATCGTGTGCCGCCTTGAATATTCGCGTCACCGTTGGCTGATGCTGGCTGGCCGGATCAATAAATACGCGAACATCGGCTCCATGCGCGTCCATCATTTTCAGGAAGCGGTCATACGCTGCGCCGCTTTCCAGCAGGCCTTCAGAAATTACGCGGCCCTCATTTGCATTCGCCGCTTTGCCTCCCAGATAAATCATCCAACCCGCAAGAATGTGCGTCAGCTCAATCAGGTCCGCGCTCATCGGATGCGCGTGTCCCTGCAGAATATCCACGCACTCCCACACCTCAATCCAGTTGCCGCTAAAGCGTCCCAGCGGTTCATCCATGCTGGTCAGGATGGCCGCCGTGTGCGTGCCCGCAGCTTCGCCGGTTTGCACCATCAGGTTCGCCAGCAACACAGCATCATTCTGGTCGCGCAGGAATGCACCCGTGCCGGTCTTCACATCCAGCACCAGCGCATTCAATCCCGCGGCAAGCTTCTTGCTCATAATGGATGCGCAAATTAAATACGGCGACTCCACCGTTCCGGTATGGTCTCGCAGCGAATACAACACACGGTCCGCCGGAACCAGGTTCGTCGTCTGCCCCACAATCGAGCAGCCCGCAATCTTCAGCACGCGTTCAAACTCCGCCAGCGAAAGATGCGTTTTATATCCGGGAATCGTTTCCAGTTTGTCGAGCGTTCCGCCGGTGTGTCCCAACGCGCGCCCGCTGATCATCGGCACGGCAATTCCTGCCGCCGCCACAATCGGTGCAACAAGAAATGAAGTTTTGTCTCCCACGCCGCCGGAAGAATGTTTGTCCACTGTTGTCTTGCCGAGATACGAAGAATCAAACGTCTCGCCGGAGTAACGCATCGCCGTAGTCAGCGCGTTCAGTTCGGCAGCACTCAACCCGCGGATCCACGTAGCCATCAGCCACGCAGCCAGCTGCGAGTCGTCAATGCTTTGGTTGGCGGCGCCGCTCACCAGGAACTGGATTTCATCCGCAGATAATTCGCCGCCATCGCGTTTGCGAAGAATGAGGTCAATCATGTGAATGGGAGTATGTGAGTTCATGTGCGCGGCCTGACTATCGCTTGGTTTTATTTCTTGTCCAGTTGAAATGCGAGCGGCAGCAAGTCGGAAAACCGAATGTCGCCTTCGCCCTTACTGCCCGGAAAAAATACCCAGGTATTCTGAGTGGAAAATTCCAGCATCACCTGCCGGCAGGCCCCGCAGGGGGCACTGGCAGCGTTGTTCAAATTTGCAACAGCCACGGCGCGCAGCCGGATGCCGTTGCCCAGCTTGCTGACGGCAGAAAATATCGCAGATCGCTCCGCGCAATTCGTAAGCCCAAAAGAGGAATTCTCGACATTGCAGCCGGTGAAAATCTCTCCACCCTCTAAAAGTATGGCCGCGCCTACGCGAAATCCGCTATAGGGTGCATGCGCATTTGCCGCAGTTTCAGCGGCCAAACTGCGCAGCATCGCTATCTGTTCCAGCGAGAGCCCGCTCGGATGTTGGTTGCTGCTCATAGCGCTCAGGCTACTCGTTGCGCCGGGATTCAGCAAGTGCGGGGGAAACCTATGCGTTACTGCGGCTAATGCGTCTCCCAGCTTGCCCGATATGAGATGTGTGGACGACCTGACTAGAGAGTTCCTGATAGAAAGCAACGAAGGCCTCGACTGCATGGAACGCAGCCTGACGGAACTGGAGTCGCGCCCGGAAGATTCCGCGTTGATTGCGGAAATATTTCGCGCCGTGCATACCATCAAGGGCACCACCGGCTTTCTCGGTTTTCATCGGTTGGAGTCGCTCGCGCACAGTGGGGAAAATGTTCTGGGTTTATTGCGCGAAGGAAAAATTAAAAGTTCGCAGCAAGTCATCACCATCCTGTTGCGCACCATGGACGCGCTGCGTGGAATCCTGAAGCGCATTAGTGTCAGCGGCGACGACGGCGCCGAGGAAGCCATGAACGATGCGCCATTGATTCGCGAACTCGACCAGTTGAGTGGATTGGAAGCCGGCCCTGTCTATGCAGCCAAATCGCGAGAAAAGAAAAAAGCTGCTTCGCGCAAAAAAGCTGCCGCCACTGCGAAATCATTAGAAGAATCGACAGCGTCAATACAGCTTCCGGCTATGTTGCAGCAACTCCCGCAGCCAGCACCGCCCCCAGAGCCTGTGCAGTACAACCGCCGGGCCACGGACGTCCCGGGTGGCGCATCGCAAGCTGCCACCGAATCCACCTTGCGGGTGGATGTGGAGTTGCTCAATCGCATGATGAATCTCGTCGGCGAACTCGTGCTCACACGCAATCAGATTCTGCAGCACAACTCCGTCAATCATGGATTCAACACGCTGGCCCGCCGACTCGACATGGTCACCTCTGACCTGCGCGAGTCCGTGATGAAGGCCCGCATGCAGCCGGTCAGTTACATCTTCCAAAAATTTCCGCGCATGGTCCGTGACCTCTGCCACATCTGCAACAAACATGTGCAGCTCGACATGGTGGGCCAGGAAACTGAGTTGGACAAAAGCCTGCTCGAGGCCATCAAGGACCCGCTCATTCATGCCGTGCGCAACGCGATAGATCACGGCATGGAGCCGGAAGCGGACCGGGTTGCAATCGGCAAACCCGTGGAGGGAACCGTTCGCCTGCGCGCCATCCAGGAAGGCGGCCACGTTGTCATTGAGGTCAGCGATGACGGCCGCGGCATGGACCCGAAACGCATCCTGCAAAAAGCGGTGGATAAGGGTTTGGTGCCCGCAGAAAACGCAGAGAACATGAGCGAGCGGGAAATCTTTCAGCTCGTCTTCATGCCGGGTTTCTCCACCGCAGAAAAAGTCACCAATGTTTCCGGCCGCGGCGTCGGCATGGATGTCGTTCGCACCAACGTAGAAAAAATCGGCGGCAAAGTTGAACTTGACTCCGCGCTCGGCAAAGGCACCACCCTGCGTCTGCGGATTCCGCTCACTCTCGCCATCGTTCCCGCACTCGTCGTTCGCGCCTGCGGAGAAACATTTGCCATCCCACAGAACGCGTTGTTTGAGCTGGTCTATGTTTCGGAAGAAAATGTCAGTACGGCAATTGAGCGTGTCGACAACGTTCAGGTCTATCGCCTGCGCGGCGACTTGCTGCCTGTCGTTCGACTGGATGAGTTGCTGAAGCTGCCGATGGAGAAAAGTGAGCAGAAAAAATTCTTCATGGTCGTGCTCGATGCCGACGGCCGTCGCTTCGGTCTCGTTGTCGATGAACTACTCGACCCGGAAGAAATTGTCGTCAAGCCGCTCTCTGTCGTGCTGCGCCAGATGGGACTCTTCTCCGGCGCAACCATTCTCGGCAACGGCTCGCTAGCGTTGATTCTCGATCCGACCGCCGCCGCCATTCGCTCCAACATTGCCCTGCGCAATGTGGAAGAAGACGCCGCCATCGCGCCGGCAATTGAAGCAGAAGTCTCGCCGGAATTTCTCGTATTCAGTACTGGCCGCAAAGGCGAACGGCCGCGCAGAATGGCATTGCCGCTGGAGATTGTCGACCGCATTGAAACCGTGCCCTTCAACCGAATTGAGTTCGCAGGGCAGCAACCGGTGATGCAATACCTTGGCGGCCTGTTGCCGCTGCTGGATGAGAGCAATCTGCTGCATGACCTCAGCGAATCATCGTCAACGAACGCTGCGCAGACGCCGGTTCAGATTCTCGTCATCCATCACGAGAGTGAAGCAGTCGGCATTGTTGTTCGCGAGGTGTTGGATGTGACCCGGGGAAATATTTATGCAGACGCCAATCTGCCCGGCGCAGAAAATGCAACGTCGAAAGTGGCGCGTATCGGCGACCGCGTGACCGTGCTGCAGAACATGGCCACGGTTCGCGAAATTCTGGCCAGCCAAAATTCTGAGTCTGTCAAAAACAATATGCAGCTAGAGGTGGCGTGATGATGTCAGCTACTTCCGTGTCGACCACGTCCGCGGTTGAAACACGCGCGCTTTGCTCGGTGCGTGTCGGCGGCCAGATGTACGGCGTTGACATCAACGAAGTATCAGAAATTCTCGGGCCATCGCAGCAGCGTTCAGTTCCGTGCGCGCCGCATTTCATCGGCGGCCTGGTACCGTATCGCGGAGAAGTTCTCACCACCGTCAACCTGCGCGCGCTTTTTGATCTGCCGCCGTTTGAGCAGCTAAGCAGCGCTCTGGTGGTTGAAGGTGAAAGTGGCACGTACGGTCTTCTGGTGGATGCTGTCTGTGAAGTCGCGCAGGTGACCGCGGAAACATTTGAAGCAATTCCGTCCACACTCGATGCAAAACGAAAAGCATTGCTGCGCGGCGCGTACAAGCTGCCCAAAGGTTTGCTGATTCAACTGGAATTAAAGCGGCTGGACCCGATGGCGTTGATGGCAATGTCATCGTCCGTTGCGGTCTAACTGGAGGAGAGAAAGATGCGTGCACTGATTGTTGATGACTCACGCTTCATACGGGATTTTCTCGGCGGCCTGTTGCGTGGCATGCAGATTGAGTCTTCGCAGGCTGCAGACGGCAGGGAAGCGCTGGACCTGCTGTCGAGCGGAACGCAATTCGACATCGCGCTGGTGGATGTTAATATGCCCACCATGAACGGGCTCGACCTGGTGAAGTCGGTTCGCGAGCAGGAAGCCTTTAACGAAATGAAGGTGATGATGGTGACCACCGAGGCGGACACAACCATCGTTTCAAAGGCGCTGCAGTTGGGTGCCGACGAATTTCTGATGAAGCCGTTTTCTGAAGAGAGCCTGAAAGAAAAACTATGGTTGATGGGGATCGTCGAAAACTGATGTCGATTGCGGAGAATTAAAATGCTGGCAAAGAGCGGGCTTCGCGAATCACCACAGCAGCGCGTGCAGGTCGCATCGCCGGTTCCCGCGCCGGTGCGTGTTCTGCTGGTCGATGACTCCGTCGTCGTGCGCTCCGTTTTGCGCGCCGCACTCTCGCCCACCGTGCAACTCGCCGACCCAGCCTGCCGTGTAGAAATCTGCGGCGTTGCCCGTGACGGTATTGAGTGCCTCGACGCAGTCCGCAATCTCAAGCCCGATATTCTTGTGTTGGATATTGAAATGCCGCGCATGGACGGCCTCACTGCGCTCACTCATCTAAAGCAAATCGCTCCGCATCTCCCCGTCATCATGTTCAGCTCACACACGGCACAGGGCGCGCAGGCCACTTTGGATGCACTCTCGCGCGGCGCTGCCGATTACGTCACCAAGCCCACTACACAGGCAAATGCAGACGCCTCCATCGCGGAACTGCGTCGTCAGTTGCTGCCGAAAATTGCCGAGCTCGCGCAAAGTTCAAAACGAAAACTGCGCCAGCTGCAGCCGGCTGCTGGCGTCTCACGTCTCGATATCATCGCGCGCAGTTTTCCCATGGCCGCGCTGCCTATGAAAATCGCCCCCATCAAAGCGATTGCTATCGGCGTCTCCACCGGCGGTCCCGCGGTGCTCGAGCAATTGCTCAGCCGTCTGCCCGCAGATTTTCCCGTGCCGCTTCTTATCGTTCAACACATGCCCGCAATCTTTACAGAGATGTTGGCGCATCGGTTGAATGCAATCTGTCCGCTGCATGTTCGTGAAGCTGTAGAAGGAGAACTCCTGCGCGCCGGCGATGTATGGATTGCCAAAGGCGATTGGCACATGGTGTTGAAATCGCGCGGCAGATGTTGCGAAGTATCGATGCATCTGGAACAAGGCCCGCAGGAAAATTATTGCCGGCCCGCAGTCGATAAACTTTTTCACTCTGCCGTCGAAGTCTACGGTGCCGGTGTCATGGGCGTCATTCTCACCGGCATGGGCAACGATGGAGCCGCAGGCGCATTGGCCATGCAGCGCAGTGGTGGCTTGGTGTTGGCGCAGGATGAAGCTACATCTGCTGTGTGGGGAATGCCGCGACGAGCGGTGGAGTGCGGCGCTGTCTACAAATGCCTCGGCCCTGAAAGCATCGCAGCGGAATTGGTGCGGCGCGTGATGCATGCGGAGGAAAACGATGCCGTGTAGCGATCAGGACTTTGAATATTTCCGACGACTCGTGCAAACCTGTTCGTCAAACATCGTGGATGGATCTTACAAAAATCTGCTGGAATTAAGATTGCAACCGTTGATGCAGCAAACCGGTGCTGGAACAATCTCCGCTTTCGCAGCGCTGCTGCAGGTGCAGCCCATGGGCGCGATGCATCGCACCGTGGCAGAGTTGATGACCATCAACGAGACCAGCTTTTTTCGCGACATCAATTCCTTCCACGCGCTGCGTAATGAAATTCTTCCGCACCTCCTGGAACAAAATCGTCACACGCGTTCGTTGCGCATCTGGAGCGCCGCCAGCGCCACCGGTCAGGAAGCCTACAGTCTCGCCATGTTGCTCGATGAATCCTTTCCGGATATTGTTCAGTCGTGGGACATCCGCATTCTCGGCACTGATTATTCCAACGCTGTTATTCGCTACGCGCAAAACGCGCGCTACAAACGCATCGAGGTTAACCGCGGCCTTCCCGCGCGTCTACTGGTGAAATATTTTCAGCGTCATGGTGAAGAGTGGGCGATTCGCCCCGAGCTGCAGCGTCTCTGCGAATTTCGCCAGATGAACCTCTGCGCTCCCTTGCCGCCCATGCCGGAGTTTGATCTGGTGTTGCTGCGCAACGTGCTGATTTATTTTGAGCCGCAGGATCGAACCCGTCTCCTCACCAACATACGCCAGGTGATGGCGCCCCACGCCACGTTGATGTTGGGCAATGCAGAACAGGCCTGCGGCGTCGAGCATCTCTTCGATGCGGCATTTGTCGGCGGCACGTATTATTACCGCGCCGGCCGCGCACCTGCATTTCTATAAAAATGAATTAATTATTTGGATCCGAAAATCTTGCCCAGCAATCCCGGCTTCCGGTTCGGATTATTCGGCGGAGTCGGATTCGGCGATTCATTGTTCGCATCGCTGTTCGGCTGCGTAGACGGTTGCGTTGCGGGTTGTACCGCACCGGGTGTTGCTGTGCCGGCCGTAGTAGTCGGCTGTTTACCGCCGCCAAAAATCTTCTGCACCAGTCCCACCTGCGGCTGCGCCAGCGTCTGGTTGCAAGTCACCGTCGGCTGCGTGCCTTCAAGAAACGCAACCGTGTAATCATTCGGACACGTTTCATTCGCCAGCAGATTCGTTGTCTTGTCCAGCCTCAATTCCACCACGCCATCCGGCGGCGCAAATTCATGCGTGTCAGAATATTGCGGCAGCTGCACGGCGCGCTTCATAAACTCTGCCCAGATTGGCCCGGCCGCGTGTGCGCCTTCAATCTTCACGTCGCTGTAATCGTCGTTGCCCACCCACACAATGC
>CAIZGA010000324.1 GCA_903932385.1 uncultured Acidobacteriota bacterium | reverse complement strand
CTTAGACCCCGTCCTTACAAAGAATTTACAGGAGCCTGCCCCTTTGCCATCTACCGACACGCCGCCATCCATCACTTCCGTGCTTATTGAAATTGCAAAATCTCCAGTGCAAACACTGGTGCTTGGTTGGAATTGGAAGGCGGCATTCTTCAGCGCTCTGATTCGAGCAACCATCTTTTTCTTCACTACGTTGAAAGCCGGGGCGGCTGCGGCACTCACGGCGACGCTGGCCGAGGCAATCTTTGCTGCAGTTGTTGTCGGTATCCTGGGAGCCATCACGCAGCGGCTGCGGAATGCGACTCCCGCGTGGCTGGCTGGAATTGTGGTGTCTGTATTTCTGCCGATGGTGCTGCAGATTTTGCAGTATTGGTTTCACCTTGCATTGCACACGCCGCATCTGAAGGCCGGCATGATTGCCACCTACATCTACGCTGCCGTTGCGCTGCTTTTTAACTGGTTTGCCATGCGGCACAACGCGTTGATTACCGGCAGCGAAGGTCGTCCGCTATGGCGCGACATGGTAGAGATGCCGAAGCTGGTTGCACTGTTTGTGGCTGCCGCACCGATGGCACTGTGGAAGAAGCTGGCGAGCCTTCCGGAAGAATAAGCAGAAATCCTATGGCCGCGTTTTTGCAATATCTGGCCCAAGTAGCGACTCGATATCCGGCAGTGGCTGCATGGCATCTTCCACCGGCTTCTGAGAGGGTTGCAAGTGGTTCAACGTCAGGCCGTCTTTCAGCAGTTTGAATGCCTGTTCCGGTGTATCTGCAAACTGGAAAAGATTGCGGTCGCCGGGAGAGATGGCCCCCTTTTCCACCAGCACATCCAGATTGATGACGTTGCTCCAATACTCTGATCCGTAGATGACAATCGTGATCTGCTTGGCCAGCTTGTGCGTCTGTGTCAGCGTCAGCAGCTCAAACATTTCATCCAGTGTGCCGAAGCCGCCGGGAAATACCACCAATGCCTTGGCCAGATACGCGAACCAATACTTTCGCATGAAGAAGTAGTGGAATTCAAAATTCAGCGCCGGCGTAATGTAGGGATTTGGGGACTGCTCAAACGGCAGGCGGATGTTGAGGCCGATAGTTTTACCGCCGGCTTCATACGCACCGCGATTCGCGGCTTCCATAATTCCGGGCCCACCGCCGGATGTGACCACAAAACGGCTGCGTCTGCCGGGGAGTGTCTTGCTCCACTGCGTCAGCATATTGGCTAATTTGCGTGCGTCTTCGTAATAGCGAGACATTTCGCAGGCAGCCTCAGCCCGCTTGCGTTGCAGCGGCGATGCACTCTCTTCCGTGGCTGGCTGCTCTTCGCTGGGTGCGGGATTCGCAGCGCCAGTATTTTCCAGCAGACAAAGCTTGCTGCAGGTTTCGTCTTCTGCGTTGAATCGTGCAGATCCGAAAAACACTACGGTGTCCTGAATACGCTCATGACGAAAACGCGCGAGCGGTTCAGAATATTCCGCCATGATGCGCAGGATGCGGCCATCGGGTGAATCAAGAAATGCTTTGTTTTCGTAAGCGAGCGGTGCGGAGTGAAGAACTTCAGTGGGAGTATCGCTCATCAGGCTTGCCCTCCAGAGATTGATTGTTGCAATAGTTTCGCTGCCGCTAGCGGCGTACTTCCTGGTAGTGAATCACTTCGCTGATGCCAATCCAAATATCCACGATCCCGATGCCGGAAAGTATGCCGCGCACTGCGCCGTAGGTAAGAAACGTATGCAGCACGGGAAAAGAAAGGATGAATTCGTTTGAGTCAATCAGGTGCGGCCACCACGGAAGAATCATCAGTAGGATGCCGAGATAGACGCAAAACATCACCTGAATCAGCAGCGAAACGCGCTGCAACCAGATGGGCGCGGGGCGCGGATGTTCCGGCTCCTGCGTAGTGGGTAAAGCGGGATTTGGATTGGTAGACAAGTCCGCCGGCATCGCTGTAGGGGGCTGTGGGCGTAGTTCCGGAGGCGGTGGATAGCTGGACATGTCTGCTATCCGCAACTGTAACACGACAGGCGAGTTACCCACTCGCCTGCCCGTTGACGACTAAGCTTCCGATGAATTGTTGTTGCGCCGAGGCCGACGATTTGCCTGCAGAACTTTCTTGCGCAGACGAAGCGATTTCGGTGTGACCTCAACCAATTCATCATCCGCAATGAATTCGATGGCCTGTTCCAGCGTCTGCTGCTTGTACGGAACCAGGCGCAACGCTTCATCCGCAGAGGACGCACGCATGTTGGTCAGCTTCTTTTCGCGAACGGCATTTACGTCGAGATCGTTGTCACGTGAGTGTTCGCCGACAATCATTCCCTCGTACACTTCCACGCCATCGCCTACAAACAGCACGCCACGGTCCTGCAGACCGTTCAGCGAGTAGGTTGTGGTGGTGCCGGAGCGATCTGCAATCAGTGCACCGGTGGGGCGCTGAGGAATCTCGCCGGAGTACGGAATGTAACCGTCGAAGATGGTGTTCATTACGATGGTGCCACGCGTTTCCGTCAGCATTTCGCTGCGCAGGCCGATAAGGCCGCGGCTGGGCACACGATATTCCAGACGCACACGGCCGTAGCCGTGGTTGTGCATCTTCACCATTTCTCCCTTGCGGGGTCCAAGGCGTTCAATCACTGTACCGACAAAGTTTTCCGGAACGTCGATGGTCACCAGCTCAACCGGCTCCATCAACTTGCCATCCATCTTGCGGGTAACAATCTCCGGGCGGCCAACCATCAACTCATAGCCTTCGCGGCGCATCATTTCAATCAGAATCGCGAGTTGCAATTCACCGCGGCCGAGGACCTTGAAGCTGTCCGGGCTACCGACGTCTTCAACGCGAATGCTGACGTTGGTCAGCAATTCTTTGTCGAGACGCTCACGCAGATTGCGCGAAGTTACGTACTGGCCTTCGCGACCGGCAAAGGGAGAATTGTTCACCGAAAACTGAATCGCAATGGTCGGTTCATCAATGGCGATATGCGGCAGCGGCGCTGGATTCTCAACTCCGGTAATGGTTTCGCCGATGGTGATGCCGGCAACACCGGCAACAGCGACGATATCGCCAACCTGTGTTTCTTCAATGTCCACGCGCTTGAGGCCGGAGAAGCTGAAAAGCTTGCTGATCTTTACCTTTTGCAGCGAACCATCCAACTTGGCGACGTTGACTTCATCGCCACTATGCAACGTGCCGTTGAAGACGCGCGCAATGGCCAGGCGGCCAAGGTAGTCGGAGTAATCCAGATTGGTGACCAGCACCTGCAGCGGGTCGCCGGTGCTGCCGGTTGCGGGCGGCATGGTCTTGAGGATGGTTTCAAACAACGGCTTCAGGTCCGTGCCGGGCTGGGCCAGATCCATGGTCGCAGTGCCCAGTTTGCCGTTGGTGTAAAGCACGGGGAAATCCAACTGGT
>CAIZGA010000323.1 GCA_903932385.1 uncultured Acidobacteriota bacterium | reverse complement strand
CTGCTCCAACAGCAGGCGGTTGGTCAGTGTCTCAATGGCTCCGCCACCCAACGCCAGCACAACATGGTTGCGGGAGAGCGCGCGGGCCAGAGCGGTGGACTCAATGCGACGGAAGGTCTCTTCGCCGTCGCGCTCAAACAACTCGGCAATGCTGATGCCGGTGCGTTCTTCCACCAGCGCGTCCAGGTCTGCAAATTCCCAGCCGAGCCGACGGGCAAGTTCGATGCCGGCCGAACTCTTCCCTGCTCCCATGAAGCCGGTAAGCACGATGCGGCGCAGGCCAGCGGGCAGGTGGGCGTGGTCAGCAGAGGTTTTGGCGGCCATGGGCATGAAACTCAATTCTACCGGCTGGCTTCGTTCGGGGGCTGCTTCCAGAACAGGTGACATTGTCTTTCTCCTTTGGGTGATCATTGCGCGTTAAGTGAAAAAGCCACAATCCTTGAGGATTGCGGCTACGGGAACTGCAGATTCTGTGAATTGGAACTTGTTGCTTAGACCTTCACAGACGCATGACCCATCGCCGCCACTGGATACCAGTAGCGGTAGGTAAAGCTGATGGTCTGTGAATGCGTCTTCATAAGCATTTTGAGATTAGCGCAAACGGTTGAAAAAACGCAAGCGGAATTATTTCTTCCCGGCAGCATCCACGGCTGGCGGTAATGGCGGATTCTCGGGCAAATCACTCTTCATGGCCGACTGAATCTGGTTCCACAAATCGGGACTGGGTTCATAGGTTGGCAGCAACTCGCGCGCGGCCTGGGCAATGGCTTCCAGATCGCGAACCAGAGCGGCGCAGTTGGCGCAGCCGATGATGTGCGGGTCCGCGGAAAGATTGGGGTTCTCGTCCTCCAGCAGTTCTGGGAGATGCTTCTGGAACTCTGCACAAGCGGCGGGGTCCGAAACCTGCGGGGCCTGATTTTGCTTCTTTCGGCTGTCGTTCATTGCTCAGCCTCCTTGCTTGCCTTTTCCTGTGCTATGGAAATGCCGTCTACCTGTCGATTGTCATCTGACTGGGGCCGCTGCAGCAACTCGCGCAGTTTCAGGCGCGCCTTGTGCAATTGGGACTTGCTGTTTCCCGTTGAGCAATTCATCATAGCAGCGATTTCATTGTGTTCGTAACCTTCCACATCATGCAACAGGAAGACGATTCGGTAGCCGGGCGGCAGGTCGTTGACGGCACGCTCTAGCGCAATGCGGTCCACTGACCCGTTCAGCTGCAGGTCCATGATGCCGTAGTCGCGATGCGGGCCGGCTTCATTCTGCGGGTCCATCGACTCGTCCAGCGAAACTAAATCCAAGCCCTTTTTGCGCAGATGCATCAGGACAAGATTCACCGTCATGCGGTGCAGCCAGGTGGAGAAGGCCGACTCGCCACGAAAACTATCCAGCTTGCGGAAAAGATGCAGGAAGGCCTCCTGCGTCATATCTTCCGCTTCTGAAACATTGCCCAACATGCGCAGACATAACGTATAGACCCGTTTGCGATGCAGGCCGTACAGAATGGCGAATGCGTTCTGGTCACCATGGCGGGCGCGCTCAATGGCTTCCAGTTCGCCTTCTATCGGCTTATTACGCTGGATACCGCTACGCGGCGTTGGAGTCTCGCTCATTCTTCCTCTCGGCTGCATGACCGATTCACTCCGGCAATGAAGACCGTATTCCTGCAGCCCTGTTGCTGTGATGCCATGCCGGGCTGCGGTGTTGCTTGGCGTGCGCGCAAATCGCATGGAGAGTGAATATTCAGCTGCCAATGTATCTGGCATACAGTGTACGCGCCACGGCTACGTCGGCGGTTCCCTGCACAATGGCGCGGCCGTCGGCGAAGAGTGTGATGGTGTGCGGGCCGCGCACAAAACGCAGCGCCAGGCCGTTGTAGCGAACATCGCCATGCGGTTGCAGACGCACCTGCATCTCGGCAAAGTCCACCTCACGGGCATGTTCGTGGATCTGCACGCTGTTGCGGCCGCAGAGTGTGATGTGCGGTCGGCCTTCGCCGGCAAGGTGTGTGAATTTTTTCTCGCCACAGACCGTGCACCCCGCGCGCGGATGCGATGTATTAATCTCCGAGCGATCATTGCTCCACAGGTCGATGGAGAACAACGTGCGACGCAGAGAATCTTCCGCACCACTAAGAATCTTCAGTGCCTCGGTCACCTGTAGCGATGCCGCCAGATTGACGGCAGTGTTCAAAATGCCGGAGGTGTCGCAGGTTTCCACCGGGCCGGATGGCGGCTTGGGAAAGATGCAGGCAAGACAGGCCGTCGCGCCGGGAAGAATATTCATGGTGGCCGCATAGGCTCCGATGGCTGCAGCGTAGATCCAACCCTTTACACGCGGCGATTGCTCCACCGCGTAATCATTCAGCAGATAACGCGTTTCAAAATTGTCGGTGCCGTCGAGAATCAATTCCGCACCAGCCAGCAGTTCGTGAATATTGCCCGGCGTCAGGTCGGCGATACGCGCTTCCACGGCAATGTCGCTGTTCTGTAGGGCAAGTTTGCGGCGTGCGGCCTCGGCTTTGGGAAGTGCTTCGCGGGCGTCGGCTTCATCAAACAACACCTGACGCTGCAGATTGCTCGGCTCCACAAAATCGCGATCAATCAGCGTCAGTCGACCGACTCCGGCACGCGCCAGCAGGCCTGCGGCAGCCGCTCCTGTGGCGCCAATGCCGACAATCGCCACGTGAGCCACGGACAGTTTGCGCTGCCCCGCCGGCCCGATGCCCGCGAAGAGTTCCTGCCGCGAGTAACGGCCCTGCATCTGGATGGATTCGCTGACAGTCACCGATGTTGTTCCTTTAGCGTCTAAAGAGGCAAGACTGGTATGCATGGAGTGCCTCTGGTTCGTAGTATAGGAGAGAACCTGTGTGAATTGCAGATCGGGGCCTGAACGTGCGAACTCCGCTGCAATCGCACGCTCGGAAGGAAATTCTTTGCTGCATCAGTCAACCTGCAGATTCGGACAGCGCCACGGCACGAACAGCGCCATAGTCAGGCAAGCTGTGCGACGGACGGTTCTGGCGTTGCTGTGCGTAGCTTGTCTGAGCAGCGCAGCACCGGCGCAGCAGAAAGCCACTGCAGTCGCACCGGCCAGCACGGCCATCCCCGACATCTGGACATGGGCCGGTTTGCCGGTCGCAGAAATTAAATTTACCGGAGTTGATTTTGCCGCGGACAACAGCTTGCCGGCTTCGCTGCCGCAGACCGCCGGCACTCCGCTGGATCCCGACAAAGTTCGCGAGAGTATGCAGCGGCTTTATGCCAGCGGTTTGTATCGCAACCTTCAACTGGAAGGCAGCCGCGAGACCGATGGTATCCACCTGACCTTTGCCGGTGTGCCGCGTTACTTTATCGGCACTGTGGGCGTACTGGGCGTGCGCGATGATCATCTGGCATCGCTGCTGGTGCATGCATCGCGGCTGGATCCGGGCACACCCTTCAGCGAACCGAAGATGAATGACGCGCTGCAGCTGCTGCAGCAGTCGCTGGAGCAGAACGGCTACCACCGTTCGCAGGTGACCGCCTCCACCAGCGACGGAGGCAATGGCCTGCGCAACATACTTTTTCACGTGGTGACCGGGCCGCAGGCTCGCATCGGCATTGTGACGCTGACCGGCGACGCAGGAATGGACGTGACGCAACTGCGGCATCGCGCACGCATCTACGCCAAAACACGCGCCAACCATGACACTCTGACACGTGCGCTGACGCGATTGCGCAGCTACTACCTGAAGCATGACCATCTGGAAGCCACCATCTCGCTGGAGTCGCAAAATTTTCGCGCCTCCAGCAACACCGTGGATCTTGGCTTCCACTCTGAACAGGGGCCGGAAGTCCGCGTGCTGACCGAAGGCATGCGCATCCACGCCGGTGAATTGCGCCGACTGGTCCCCATCTACGAAGAAAGCGCGGTGGATGACGACCTGCTGAATGAAGGCGCACGCAATTTACGCGACTCCATGCAACGCGACGGATTTTTTGACGCCAAGGTGAGCGTGAAAACCGTGCGGCCGGATGCGACGCACGAAAACGTTCTCTACACGATTGACCGCGGCGAAAAGCATCGGCTCAGTTCCATAAGTTTCACCGGCAACCACTTCTTCAAGACCGATGCCCTGCTGGGCCGCATGCATGTGAAGCCGTCGAATGTATTTCTGCGCGCCGGTCTTTACAGCCAGCAACTGCTCAGCACGGACATCAGCAGCATGACGCAACTCTACCGCGCCAACGGCTTCACTGAAGTGCAAGTGACGCCGACGGTGGAGGATCTTGAAACACGCGTCAGGATGAACACCGCGCAGGAAGGCAGCCTGCGTATCCACATTGCAATTGTGGAGGGACCGCAACAACACTACGGCCTGGTGAATGTAACCGGTGAAGCTCCGGAGCACGCCGCCGCTGTGAATGCATTGCTCAAATCAAAAGCCGGCCAGCCGTTTTCACTCACCACACTTTCTGCCGACCGCGAAGCCATTCTTGCCTGGTACCAGCGGCGCGGCTACTCGCAGGCGCGGGTGGAGTTGCTGCAGACCGAAGAAAATCCGGCGGCATTGGATGACTCAACAATCACATCCACTAAGCAGGTAAAAGCGACTCCGCTGCTTGATGTGCGCTTCAATGTGGAGGAAGGTCAGCAGGTTTTTGTCGATAAGGTTTTAATCAACGGCCTGCATACCACCCGCAGAAGCACCATGCAACGGGCGCTGGGCGTGCATCCGGGAGACCCGCTGGACCTGAACGCGCTGACAACATCGCAGCGCAACCTGTATGACCTGACTTTGTTCAATGAAGTGAATCTCGCGGTGGAAAACCCCACCGGCGATGCGCCAAAGAAAAATGTTCTGGTGCAGTTGAATGAGGCCAAGCGTTGGGACTTCCTTTACGGTATTGGATTTGAAGCACAAACCGGACAGCCCAGCCACAACTGTCCCTCGGCGGCTTCGCTGATTCAGTTGGGCATCAACCCCGCGACGTTCGTCTGCTCGCCCGACGGCAGTACAGGAGCCAGCGAACGCGTCTCGCTCGACATTACCCGCAACAGCCTCGGCGGCCGCGACCAGTCGGTAACGCTCGGCGGCTCGTACGGCTCGCTGGAAAAACGCGCAACGCTTTCGTACATGTATCCGCATGTGTTGAACAATCCGCGGCTGGACTTTACTTTCTCTGCCGGTTACACCGACGCGCAGGACGTGACCACTTTCGCATCCTCGCAGTTGCAGGGCTCCATCCGCGTTGGTGAAAAATTCTTCAAGGCAGACACGCTGCTGTATGAATTCACGTATCGCCGCGTGCAAGTGAACGCCAACACACTGCAGGTCAGCGCTGCGCTCATCCCGTTACTCTCGCAACCGGTGCGCGTAGGTGGTCCCGGCTTCACATGGATTCGTGACACGCGTTCGCCCAGCCCGTTGAATGCCGATCGCGGTTCATACACTTCGTTTCAGGAATTTTTTGCCGACTCGGCCTTCGGCTCCGAGGCGGATTTCAACCGCGTTGATCTGACCAACTCCACCTACTATCACTTTGGCCGTTTGAATTTTGTTCTGGCGCGCAGCACGCGACTGGGACTGGAGCGCACTTTCGGCTCGCAAAGCCTGCAGACGATTCCATTGCCGGAGCGGCTCTATGCCGGCGGCGGCAATTCGCTGCGCGGCTTCCCCATCAACGCAGCCGGGCCGCGAGATTTACAGACCGGCTATCCGGTGGGCGGCACCGGCGTGTTTGTAAATTCGACAGAACTGCGGTTGCCTCCGCAGGCATTGCCGCTCTTCAGCCAGAATGTGAGCCTGGTGCTCTTCCACGACATGGGCAACGTCTTCATCAACGGCAGCGACATCTGGCCCAGCATGCTGCGATTCCGCCAGCCGAATGTGAGCACCTGCAGCGTGGTGACAGGAGTGACCGAAGGAACATGCAACTTTAATTTCTTCAGCCATGACATTGGCACCGGCATTCGTTACAAAACGCCCATCGGTCCGCTGCGTCTTGATTTCAGCTACAACTTGAATCCGCCGCTGTATCCGGTGATTCTGGATTACAACAACAACCCGCCGAATGTTGGCCGCGCGGGACACTTCAATTTCTTTTTCAGCATTGGGCAGAGTTTTTAACTCGGCGTAATTTGGGAATAGTACTGCAATGGGTCAGAAGGTAAAAAATCGGCGCAGGAGAGCAGGGCCAATGTTGCTGGTCATGCTTGCGTGTGCAGCCGCGACGCTACACGCGCAGCAAATTACTGTGCAGCTGGACCGGATTGCTGCGCTGGTCAACGGCCAGCCGATTCTGGACAGCGATGTACAGCAGGAGATGCGTATTGCCGCGATGCTGCCCGTTGCGGGCGCGGGGCAATCCACTGCGACGCAAAACCAGCGCGAAGAAGCGATGAACCGTCTGATTGACCGCGCTCTGATTACCGCGCAGGAGCAGTGGCAGCCACCGCCGCCGGTGACCGATGCGGAACTTGCCGCGGACATCGCCGAGTTGCAGCGAAGGATTCCCGACTGCGCCCCCGCGAAATGCGCAACTCACGATGGATGGATGGCCGTGTTGAAGGCGCATGGATTTACTGAGAGCGAGTTCAACACACGCTGGCGCACGCGCATTGAGATGCTGCGTTTTATTGAACAGCGCTTCCGCGACGGCGCACATATTTCGAATGAGGAAGTGACGACCTACTATCGCAACACGTTGATGCCGCAATACGCCGCGACGCACACCACGCCGCCGCCACTGGCCAACGTAGCCAATCGCATTGAACAGTTGTTGCTCGAGCAGCGCATCTCCACACTGCTGGAAGATTGGCTGAAGCAATTACGTGCCGGCGGCAACGTGCGCATCCTTGCACCGGGGGAGGACTTGCCATGAGCGATAACAAGCATGATGACAAAATTCCTCCCGAGCAAAAACCGCAGCAGCAACCGGAGCATGAAAAGCATTCGCACCTGCATCTGCCGGAGATGCACATGCCTGAGCTACACATCCCCGACCTGCATGAGGCAGGCGAGTTGGTGCGTAGTGGCCAGCGGCGGCTAAATATATGGTTCCACTCTGCGATGGGCGCTGGCACACTCCTGCTCATCGGCATCATCG
>CAIZGA010000322.1 GCA_903932385.1 uncultured Acidobacteriota bacterium | reverse complement strand
TGCACTTTCTTGGCCGCGTTCTTGTCGGATTCCACCTGGTCTGGGGTGCCAGAATTGGCCGATTGCTGTTCTTCCACGGATTTGCTCTCCCAACCTTTTGCCATAGTTCTATTATGCCCCGCGGCGAAAATCCCTGCATAAGAAAATCAGCGGTTCTTTGACCCAATCAATGCGGTTGGCCGCGGACTTGCCACTGGTTCATCGATTTATGGCAGGCCAATCTATAATTGTGCAGGCCGGAAATATGTATGTATCCCGCCATATGTTTGCAAAGCAGTTCGAGGTAGACAGGTTGTCAGAGTGATTGTTGAGATCCGCGGTCTGCGAAAAGTGTATGACGGCAAGCAGCCTGTGGTTGCCGTGGACCATATCGACCTAGAGGTGCAAGCCGGTGAGATGTTTGGTCTGCTGGGCCCCAATGGCGCCGGAAAAACCACCACCATCAGCATCTGCACAACGCGCGTGCTGCCCACGGCCGGCAGCGTCACCATTGCCGGGGTGGATGTGGTGGCGCACCCGGCGATGGCCCGGCGGCACATCGGCATTGTGCCGCAGTTCAATACGCTGGACCGGTCCTGCACAGTTTTTGAAAACATTTACTTCCATTGCCTGTATTTTGGCTACTCCAGCCACGACGCACGCCAGCGCAGTCAGGAACTGCTGGAACAGTTCCACCTGACCGAACGCACCAGCGCCTATCCCACGCAGCTTTCCGGTGGTCTGGCGCAACGGGTGCAGATTGCCCGCGCCATTGCCCATCGCCCCAAAGTCTTGTTTCTGGATGAACCCAGCGCCGGTCTGGATCCACAGAGCCGCATTGCCATGTGGGAGATTGTCCGCAGCCTGCGGGCGCAGGGAATCACCGTAGTGCTGACGACGCATTACATGGAAGAGGCCGATGCACTCTGCGAACGCGTGGCCATCATCGACAACGGCCGCATTCTGGTGGATGGTTCACCGGAGAAGCTGAAGTCTTCGCTGGGCGCGGAAACATTGTGCGATCTGCATCTGCGGGAACTGACGCAGCTGGATACCTTGCAGGCGGAATTGAAATCGCTGCCCGGCGTGACCAGTGCAGAAACTACCGCCACAGGCCTGCGAGTGTTTGCACGCGCGGCAGACGGTATGCTGCCCACCATCATTCAGGCAGCGCAGCCATATGGCCTGCGAGATCTTTCCATCACCGAGCCATCGCTCGAAACGGTTTTCATCCGGCTGACCGGCCGCGAATTGCGCGACTAGAAGGGAACGCATGGCAGAAGCAATTACTATGGCAACCAACGCGACGCCAGAACCCGCCGTCAGCGCGCGCACCATGTACCTGCGCGCGTTTCTCGGGCTCATGCAGCGCGACTTCCGTGTTCTGCGGCGCGAATTTCCTTCCTTTGCCGTCCGCATCGGCATGAACCCGACACTGTTTCTGTTTGTCTTTACGTTTGTGATGCCGCACATCGGTCAGGCTGCCATCGGCCCCACCACGCCTACAGGCCCCGGATTCGGCACGGTATTGCTGCCCGGCCTGATGGCGGTGGCGATTATGTTCAGTGGTATCGCAGCGGTGGCCTTGCCACTCACACAGGAGTTCGGTGTGACCCGCGAGATTGACGACCGCGTGATGTGTCCGCTGCCGGTGCCAGCCGTTGCGGTCGGCAAGGTTTGCTTCAGCGCGCTGCAAAGTATTTCTGCCGCCATCATCGTTTTTCCACTGGCGTATTTCATTCCCAGCTCGCATGTGCAGGTGGATGTCCACAACTGGTTCTTTCTGATACTGGTGATGGTACTGGCGAGTTTTGCGTCGGGATGGCTGGGGCTGACCATTGGCACTGCCGTGAAGCCGCAGCAGATTGGCCTCATCTTCGGCGTGGTGGTGATGCCGATTACATTTCTCGGTTGCGTTTATTATCCGTGGGCGTTGCTGTATCACATCAAGTGGCTGCAGATGCTGGTGCTGATTAACCCGATTGTCTACATGAGCGAAGGCCTGCGCGCGGCCTTGACGCCGAACGTGCAGCACATGCCCAGCTGGGCCATTGTGCTGATGCTGCTGGTATCGAATGCGTTTCTGATGTGGACCGGGATTCGCGGCTTCATGCGCCGTGTGATTAGCTAATCAAAGATTTAGCAGGTTCATTCAAGCCGTCTTCAGGAAAGAACAGCATAAAGACTGTTCCGCTGGGCGCGTTCGTGCGGCTGCGCACACGCAACACGCCGTTGTGTTTCTGAACAATCTCTGCGCTCACCCAAAGGCCCAGCCCGGTGCCGGTGGCTTCCTTTGTGGTGAAGAACGGCTCAAAGATTCGATGCTGCACTTCAGGCGTCATGCCGGTTCCGGTATCTGCAATGGTGATGCGCACGCCGCGCGCGCCGGTCTTCCAGTGCTGCGAGGGTCGCAGGTCAACATGTAGCGCGCCGCCCATTCCCATAGCGTCAATCGCATTGCCGACAATATTTGCGAACAGCTGTCGCAACTCGCCGCCCAGCGCAAATAAAGTCACTGTGCCGCGATACCGTTTTCCAATCTGAATATGCGAGGAGTTGACGCGGCCCTGATGCAATGTGATGACCGAGTCCATCAGTTCGCCCAGGTTGGAGAGTTGCGGCTGCGTTGGCTGGCGGTAGAAACGCAGTGTCTGTTGCGTGATGGCAGAGACGCGCGCCAACTCGCTCTGCGCCAGATTGGCATACTCGCGGGCTTCGGCGTCGAGCGATGACTCGCCCTGCAGCAGGAAAAGCAGATTGGTCACAGCCTCCAGCGGATTATTAATTTCATGCGCGATGGAGGCAGCCAGCCGGCCGGCTGCCGCCAACTTCTCAGATTTACGCATTGCATCCTCGGCAAGTCGACGCTGGGTTACTTCAACCACCACCGCGCCTACCCAGCGTGCTTCATAACTGCCGGTGCGTACTGGATAAAAGCTGTAGAGCCAGGTGCGCTTCACACCGTTGCTGCCTTGCGGCTCAACACTGAGTTCAACATCTGTGATGGCGCGTCCGTTTTCAAAAACAGATTGGATGTACGACTGCTTCAGCGCTGCGAAGGACTTTGGGAAAATGTCGGTAATTCTTTGTCCAAGATGCGAGATGATGGAACGGCCATGAATGTCTGCCAAATATTGGTTCAGACGAACGTAGCGAAATTCCTGATCATAAAATGCAAAGCCGACCGGCGCATTGGCCAGCATGGAATCGAGCAGCGCTAGGGTGTCGTTCAGTCCTGCGCGTTGTTCGCGTAGCTCGCTCACCATAATGTTGAATCCGGCGGTTAATTCTCCGGCCTCGTTCAGCGTGGTCACCGGCAGCGGGAAGGAATCGGTGTGGCCGGGGTCGCGTACCAGTTGTTGCATGCCACGCAGAAGACGCATCAAGGGTTGCGTAACCGTGCGCGCCAGCAATACAGCCAGCAACGTATTCGTCAGCAGCGCCAGCACCGCATACAACACGGCGTTCTGGATAAGCGGCGTAATCTGCGCGCCCAGCACAATCGGGTTCGGCTTGATCCACGCCAGACCTACGGTAACGCCGTTGGAGGTTATCGGCATCACGCCTTCAAAGTAACCGTCGCCGATATCAATCATCTTGATTTCAAACGGCGGTTTTGCGGCCTGTACCTCCAGCGCATCGCGGATATAGCTGCCGTTGAGCAGGTGCTTGCTGTCGGCCAGAATGCGTCCGTCGAGATTGGTGACGCGCGCTTCCAGAATCGATGCGGAAATCAAAGTTGCATCCACAATGTCCTGCAGGTCATTGAAGGAGTTGCTCGCATCGGGCGTCATGTTGTGGCGGCTGGACTGCGCCAGCAACTGCACTTGTGTCATCACGCGCTGTTCATCGCGCAACCGCAGGTCTGCAGTTTCCTTCTGCATCACCAGCGCAAGAAAAACCGTCAGCAGCAGCAACTGCAGCACAATGGTCCCCACCACCAACTGACTACGGATGGAGGAGGGGACCAGGTGGTGCAGCATCAATCGCGTTTTGCGTTCAGTCGTCACGTATGCCGCCTTCAGTCTCTGCCGCTATAATCCCTGCGGCATTCGCTGCGACTTTCCACTGCAACTTCAGCCGAGCTTTGCCTTCAGTGCCGCTGCAATCTGCCGCCCATGGAAGCGACCGTTCTCGATGAAGATTTCATTGGTGCGCTCGCCGGCCACAATCACACCGGCCAGATACAGACCCGGCACATTGCTCTCAAAGGTTTCTGGATTGCATTCCGGCTGGCGGTCCTGCCCGGTAAAGGCAATGCCCATCGTCTCCAGGAATTCAAAGTCGGGGCGGTAGCCGGTCATTGCGAATACATAATTGTTCGGCACCACCACTTCACCATCATGCGTCTTCACGGTAACGGTGTCTTCGCCGATGTGTGTGACGTGGCTGTTGAAGTAGGCGGTGATTTCGCCGTTCTGAATGCGGTTGGCCAGATCAGGCAGGATCCAATACTTCACATGCTGGTGCGGCACCGAGTCGCGATGCACCAGCGTGACTCGCGCACCGTGCCGCCACAAATCCAGCGCGGCAATGGCGGCGGAATTTTTGCCGCCGACAATCATCACATCCTGGTCATAGTAGGGATGCGGTTCGCGGTAGTAGTGCGTCACCTTGGGCAGGCCTTCGCCGGGGACATTCAGATAATTCGGGATGTCATAGTAGCCGGTGGAGAGCACCAGCTTACGCGCGTGATAGATTTTTTCGCGGCCAAAGATGTCGCGTGTATGTACGGAAAATTCCCCATCGCTTCCGGCCACGCGGCTTACTTCTTCATACTGCCGCACAACCAGATCGTAATGCTCGGCCACTTTGCGGTAATACTCCAACGCTTCCTGCCGCGTCGGTTTCTGGTTCGGGCTGGAGAATGGAATATCGCCGATCTCAAGCAGTTCCGGCGTAGTGAAGAAAACCATGTTGGCCGGATAGTTGAACAGCGAATTACACAGGCAACCCTTGTCCACCATGATGGCAGTGTAACCGGCGCGTTGCGCCTCAATAGCACAGGCCATACCAGTGGGCCCAGCGCCGATGACCAGCAAATCGTACATTTCTTTCACATGCGTTTTCATGATGTTTGTTACCTTCCGCTTTCTGCGTCCCTTTCGTTCTAGCTACTGCATTGCGAGCTACTGCAAAATCGGTATGCCGGCAATTTTCTGTTGCCACTCCTGCGGCCCGGTGATGTGCACCGACGAACCTTTGCTGTCCACCGCAACGGTCACCGGCATGTCCACCACTTCAAATTCGTAAATTGCTTCCATGCCCAAATCGCCGAAGGCAAGCAGTTTGGATGCCTTGATGGCTTTCGAAACCAGATATGCTGCGCCGCCGATGGCGATGAGGTACACGGCCTTGTTGTCGCGGATGGCGTCAATCGCCGCCGAACCGCGTTCCGCTTTGCCAATCATTCCCAGCAGGCCGGTCTGCTCCAGCATCTGCCGAGTGAATTTATCCATGCGTGTGGCGGTTGTGGGGCCGGCCGGGCCGACGACTTCGCCGTGCACCGGGTCCACCGGGCCGACGTAATAAATAAATCGTCCGGTGAAATCGACAGGAAGTTTTTCGCCGCGGCTCAGCATATCGGTCATGCGTTTGTGCGCGGCATCGCGGCCGGTCAGCAGCTTGCCGTTCAGCAGCAGCACTTCACCCGGCTTCCAACTTTCGGCCTCGGCGCGCGT
>CAIZGA010000321.1 GCA_903932385.1 uncultured Acidobacteriota bacterium | reverse complement strand
GCCAACCGCATGTTTCTGTATGCGGCGCTGGTCATCATCGGCGCCGGCATTTTTGACATGGTGGATGGCCGCGTGGCCCGCGCCACCAATCAGGTTTCGGTCTTCGGTGCGTTTTTTGATTCCGTCATCGACCGCTATTCCGACGTGGTCCTCTTCTTTGGCCTGCTGGTGTACTACGCGCGCGGCAACCGTCTCTTCTATGTCTTTCTCGTCGCGTTTGTCATGACGGCCTCGCTGATGGTGAGCTACACCCGCGCCCGTGCCGAAGCGTTGATTGGCTCGTGTAAGGTCGGCTTCATGGAGCGGCCGGAGCGCATCGTGCTCATCATTCTGGGCGCGCTCTTCTACCGCTGGGACGCGATGCCCGCCGTGCTGTGGGTGCTGGCCGTTCTCTCCACTATCACTGTGATTCACCGCATTCGCTATACCTATCTGGAAACGGCACGCCGCAACCTGCAGCCCACCGACTAAACTTTCCCAATTCAGCACTGATTGCTTCCGCTTCCGCCGCCGATATGTGCGATGTGGTTGTGCACACAATTTTGTGTCCGCGGGCCGGTGTATCGCCGTGCGCGGTGTGGTGAGGTAGGCGTTGAAAGTTCTGTTGGCAGCCAGCGATCAGATGATTCGCCACGTATCGACGAAAGTCCTGCGTGCAGCGGGATTTTCCGTTGTGCCGGTGCGCGACGGCGACGAGGCCTGGAAGGAGATGGAGCAGGAGACCGGCCCGATGATTGCCGTGCTGGACTGGGACCTGGCACTCTACGACGGCGTCAGTCTGGCGCGTACATTGCGCTCCATGAAGTTCCGCGACTACATCTACGTGGTGCTGCTGGCGCCGCGAAAAAATAAAATGGATGAACTGGTCGCGCTCGAGTCCGGCATTGACGATTACTTGCTGAAGCCGTTTCTGGTGGATGAACTGCTGGCACGCGTCAACATTGGCCGCCGAGTCATCGAGCATGAACGCAAACTTTCCGGCATCATCGCCGGCTACCGCACCATGGTGGATACGAGCCCCTTCGCCATTGCCTGCACTGATGAAGTCGGCGTGGTGCGCCGCATCAACCTGCCCTTTGCGCAGATGCTGGGCGTGGAATCACCGGCAAGCCTGCTGCTGCAGAGCCTTGCAGAGATGCTCTCGTTGAACCGCGAAGAGGGAAATTTTCTGCTGCGCCAGGTGCAGGAGCAGCGAGTGATGGAGATGGTAAATCTGCATCCGGTTTGGCGCGTCTCGACCACTGCGCCCACTTGTGTCTACGGCCGCCCGGTGCGCGATGACGGCAGCAATATCCGCTACATAGTTACATTCACCTGCGGCCTGCAGGAAAAAGAACCCGAACCCAGGCCGCCGAAGAAAGAAAACGTGCCGGAATTAACGACGGCACAATCGGCGTAGCGGCAGCGACAAAATATACTGCAGGCAGTGCTCATACTTGCCTCAGCATCGCCGCGCCGCCGCGACCTGCTCTCTGCAGCGGGATTTGAATTTCGCGTGCTGCCCGCGCACATCAATGAAGACCCACACGCAGATGAACTGCCCGCGATTTACGTGGAGCGGTTGGCGCGCGAGAAAGCTGCGGCGGTCTTCGCGTCGCTCGGCAGCCGGAAGGACGTTGTGGTGCTGGGCGCAGACACGACCGTGACGATTGACGATGAAATTCTCGGCAAGCCGAATGACGCCGCCGATGCGGTGCGAATGCTGCGACAACTTTCAGGCCGCACGCATCAGGTCATCACCGGCGTGGCAATTGTTTCTGCCAACGGCACGGAATCTTTTGCGGAGACGACGCTGGTCACCATGCGTGAGTTGAGTGATGCAGAAATTTCCGCCTACATTGCCACCGGCGAGCCGATGGACAAAGCCGGTGCGTATGCCATCCAGGGCGGCGCGGCGATTTTTATCACGCAGAGCGATGGCGATTATGACAACGTAGTCGGCCTGCCGGTGACGCGGGTGGTTGCATCGCTGCGCGGCGTGGGAGTTCTTCCAACAAAAAATTAAGGAATGCCGAGCAGCTTGTGCGTCTGCAAACTCAGCCGCCATTGCGGATGCTGCATGCAGTAGCGCAGAGCGAGTTGCGTGTTCTGCTCACGGGCGGGGCCATCCATCGGCTGTAGAAAAAAATTGCGAAAACCGAACGCGGCAAATTGTTCCGGCATGGCATCAGGCTGCGGATAGACGAGTTTCAATTCACTGCCGGTTGTCTGCACCAACGGCGCGCCGGCCTTGGGGCTGACGCAGATCCAGTCAATTCCGGCGGGCGCGGAAACCGTACCGTTGGTTTCCACGGCGATTTCAAATCCCACCGCGTGCAGCGCATGAATTAAATTTGTGTCGAGTTGCAACAGCGGCTCGCCGCCGGTACAGACGACAAATTTTCGCGCGGCGGGTGAAGAGGCACCGGCATCCCAAGTGGCGGAGATTTTTTCTGCCAACTCTTCTGCCGTCGAAAATTTTCCGCCGCCGTTGCCATCCACGCCGATGAAATCCGTATCGCAAAATTTGCAAATGGCGTTGGCACGGTCCACCTCGCGGCCACTCCACAGATTGCATCCGGCAAAACGGCAGAAGACGGCGGCGCGTCCGGTCTGCGCGCCTTCGCCCTGCAGCGTGTAAAAAATTTCCTTCACCTGATACGACATTGCAAGCCTCTTAATCTTTGATGCAGCAGAACCAGCGGAGCATCTATCGCTGAAGCAACGGATCGGCCACGCCGCACTCGGCAAAACCCTTCGCGCGGAGCAGGCAGCTATCGCAACTGCCGCAGGGCGCGCCGTCGTGCGCAGGGTCATAACAACTGCTGGTGATGCCGTAATCCACTCCCAGCCGCAGGCCTTCGCGAATGATGCCCGCCTTGGTCAACTGCATCAGCGGCGAGTGAATCTTCAATCGCTGCGCGCCTTCCACGCCGGCGCGCGTGGCCAGGTTGGCCATCGCTTCATATGCGGCAATGTATTCCGGGCGGCAATCGGGATAGCCGCTGTAGTCCAGCGCATTCACGCCAAGAAAAATATCGCTGCTGCCCAGCACCTCGGCCCATGCCAGCGCGAAGGAAAGAAAAATCGTATTGCGCGCGGGCACATAGGTGATGGGAATTCCGTGGCCCATTTCTTCCGCACTGCGGCCGCGCGGCACGTCAATCTCCGCAGTGAGTGCCGAACCGCCAAAGGCGCGCAGGTCAATGTTGGCGATGCGATGTTCGGCTGCACCGCCGGCTGCGGCCACGCGCTTGGCGCATTCCAATTCCCAACTGTGCCGCTGCCCGTAGGAAAAGGAAAGCGCATACGCTTTGTATCCCGCTTCAATCGCGAGTGCTAAAACCGTGGCAGAATCCAACCCGCCGCTCAGCAGCACGACTGCATTTTTTTGTGCGTCAATCATTGTTACTCCTGCAACATGGCGGCGATGAGCGCGATGCGTTGCGGCAGATGTTTCTTTTCCACCTGCTCATGCTGTGCGTGCGCGCCGATGCCCACCGCGCCCATGCCGTCCAGCGTGGCCACACCGATGCCCGCGGTAAAGTTGCCGTCGCTGCCGCCGCCGGTGGAGGCTTCATCAAGCTTGAGTCCCATCGACGCGGCAAATTTCTGTGCGCGGCGGAATAAGGCCACTGTGCCCGGCGTGCGTTCCATCGGCGGGCGATTCACTCCGCCGCCTAGTTTGATGCTGCAGTGCTTGTCTTCGGTACGCAGTGCGCGGAATTTTTTATCCAGCATCGCCGCCTGCGCCATGCGTGTGATGCGAACATCAATCTCCGCGCTGGCTTCTGCGGCAATTACGTTGCTGCGCGTGCCGCCGCGAACCACGCCTGCATTCACGGTGATGCCGCGCTTCAGGTCGCAGAAGCCCGCCGTCTTCTGGATCAATTTCGCCAGCTCCAGCACGGCTGAATGGCCCTTCTCAAAATCCACACCGCTGTGCGAAGCCACGCCGGTCACCGTCACCTGGTATTCGCCAACGCCCTTGCGAGAAGTTTTATAGGCCAGCCCCTGCGCGGGCTCCAGCACGTAGACGGCGGCGCAGCGCGCGGCAATTTTTTCAATCAGCGCGCGCGAGGCTCGGCTGCCGACTTCTTCATCGCTGGTCAGCAGCAGCACCACCGGACGCGTCAACGGCTGTGCGGCAATCGCTTCCAGCGCCATCACCACGCCGGTTTTCATGTCGAGCACGCCCGGGCCGTAGATGCGTTGCGCGTCTTCGCGGAAGGGCATCTGCCGCAGCGTGCCCATCGGCCACACGGTATCCAGATGGCCGAGAATCATCACCGGCCGTAGCGCGCGCTTGGGCTTCGGCCCGAACCACGCTTCCAGAATGTCTCCCACTTTTGGCCGCGCGTGACGCTTTACTTCTGCACCCTG
The DNA here is from genome assembly GCA_903932385.1 of uncultured Acidobacteriota bacterium. Lineage (GTDB taxonomy): Bacteria > Acidobacteriota > Terriglobia > Terriglobales > Acidobacteriaceae > CAIZGA01. The sequence continues at coordinate 752 of CAIZGA010000321.1, read as the reverse complement.
CGCCATGCACCAGTCAGTCACCGTATCCACGGCACGGTTGATGGCCGCCGCATCGCCGCTGGGCGATTCTATTTCCACCAGCTCCTGAATGCGGGCGATGATTTCGCGCTGCCGCGCGGCAATTTTCTTCTGCAATTTCTTCGTTTGGGCGGTGTCGATTTTCGTATTCATACCAAAGGTTTTGTAGCACATTTCGTGCATCGGCTGCGGCGAAGAGCCGCCGAAAGCCGACTTGCCGATGCAAAAAATCTATAAAGAAAAGTGCAGGATTCAGGTCGCCAACTGTGTCTAATTTGCCACAGGCGACTTTGCCCATTATGGGTATAGCCTCTTACTATCTGTACATTTGCAAGGAGTTCCGTTGTCTGCCGAAACACCAGCCACTGCTACTCCCCACGATGCTCACGCGCCTGCTGCCGTGGTCCGCAACCATGTAGGCCGCTCGCACGTGGAGCAGACCATCCATGCGCCGGTCACGCTGAGCGGCATTGGTTTGCATTCGGGTGCACCGGTGACTATTCGTCTGGTTCCGGCACCGGCTGGATCGGGCATCGTCTTCCGCAGAACAGATCTGGATAATTTTGAAATTCCCGCCACCGGCCGCAACGTGGCGAAGGTGAGTTACGCCACCAGCCTGATGCGGCAGGGCGTGCTGATCTCCACCACCGAACATCTGCTGAGCGTGCTGTATTCGATGGGCATCGACAACGTGTACATCGAGATCGACAACCTGGAAGTGCCGATCCTCGATG
>CAIZGA010000320.1 GCA_903932385.1 uncultured Acidobacteriota bacterium | reverse complement strand
TGGCGGCGGCGGTGAAAAGCGCTAACGCAACCTGCTAACAGTTCATCGAAAACACAAACCAGCGACGGAGACAACCATCTCCGTCGCTTTGCTGTGTTCATTGAGTTTCTCTGTTGTGTGCATGGTTCGATCAACTAATCGCTGACGAACTACAAATCGCCACGCCGCCCAGAGACGAGGTTTACGATCAGCACAATCAGAGCAATCACCAGCAGGATATGAATCAAGCCGCCGGCAATATGGAAGCTGAATCCCAACAACCAAAGAACGACCAGTATTACGAAAATTGTCCAAAGCATGGATTTCCCCTTCAACATTAGATGCGCCTGAGGAGGAACTTCCCGCTCAGGCGCACACAACGAATTTGTTATCCGTGGTTAGTTAGCGGCAATCGCCTGATCTTTTGCTTGTCTCACTGCATCCAGAAAGTTATTCGCAGATGCCGGCACTGAAACTTCGCCGCGCAATATCTGACGCGTTCTGATTCCACGACCATAGATGGCCTCTGTGGAATCGTCATCGCGACGGATGGATGCACCGTTCAGGGTCACACCAGCAAATGCACCTTTGGCCCGCGAGTACGTCAGAATTTCCGTATCCAGCTTCCAGTTGGTGTCCGCAGATGCATGACGACCAACCGGGCCCGCTGCAGCTGAAGCATCTGCACCAAGCTCAAAGCCGCTGCCAATCAAGCGCTGCATACCCCTGTCATTTTGGATAATCATGACCAGGTCAATGCCTTCAACGCCAATCTGCAAGCCCCAGCTTCCGCCAGTGATGGCGAAGAATGCCGGTGCGCTCCAACCATTCGCTGTACGGCATGTGGCAACGCCACGGCCATTCTCGGCGCCAAACACGAATCCGCCCTTCACCAGGTTCGGGACAATAGCAATGCATTTTGCATGCTCCAGAACTTCTTCCGGAATTCCCTTGTCCGGTGCAGACATGATGTCGTGAAGGACACGAGCGGAGTGGTCCATTCTATCTACAGTTGATTCACGGTCTGACGCTGCCCACGCCGTACCTGAAAGCCCCATGCTCATAGCTATAAATAACGTCACTAGTTTCTTCATTTAAATCACCTTTTTCTACCCATACACAGCGTCACATGCATTTGCGCAGTTGTAGCCCATGGGTTACTTCCTACACTAGCCGGACAATTTCACAAGGTCTGTGCAATATCGCACTCGCTTGGCTCTAAGAGGCCAATCAAACTGTTTTCTGAACGCTAATTTCATCGATACAGCGCCAGCCTTGCGCTACTATCTTGAAATAAACATTGGACGCGCTCCTGTAAGTGCTTGAGACTGTGGCATCGTTGGCGGCCCCATGCAATATGTGCAATTACGAACAGTGTTCTTTTATAGAATGTGTAAAACTTAGCGCGCAAATTCTGCATCTAACATTGAGTGATTACTTTCACGGGTGACTCTGTCCCGTTCATAATGCCAACCTGCCATTGAAGTATTTCCATCGTTGGCGATTTATTTCTCACTGTATATGTTTAGAATTCAGCGTCGCAGGATGGAGCCCCTTGCGTGGATACAATCAATAATCCCGGATTTAATATAGAAAAGTTTCTCGCAAATGCAGGCGTGGGTCGCTCAATTCTCCATCTGGCCCCGAAGCAGACGTTTTATTCGCAGGGAGATCCCTCTGATTCCGTCTTTTATCTGCAAAAAGGTCGCGCTAGAATTACCGTAGTCTCGCAAGCCGGCAAGGAAGCCACCATCTCGCTGGTGTCTGAAGGCGATTTCGTCGGTGAAGACTCGCTGGCAATCACACCGGTGCGTCGTCTGGCGACAGCCACTGCGATTACCGAATGCACCGCGCTCAAAATCAGCCAGAAAGAAATGCTGCGCGTTCTGCATGAAGAACACGACTTCTCCGATATGTTCATGACGTTTCTGGTGAAGCGCAGCATGCGCATCCAGGCCGACCTTGTCGATCAGTTGTTCAACTCCAGCGAAAAACGTCTCGCTCGCATTCTTCTTTTGATGGCGGAATTTGGACAGCCGGGAGAACCGGTCACCTTGATTCCGAAAATTTCGCAAGAGAGTTTGGCCGAGATGATTGGCACAACACGATCGCGAGTCAACTTCTTCATGAACCGATTTAGAGATCTTGGCTTCATTGACTATGACAAGCGCATCCGGGTCCACCAGTCGCTGTTGAATGTCATTCTGCATGAACGGTCAACATACACTGACCCGGACGATCCTACTGTTTTGTGATAATTTTTCCCGTCACCGGATTGGTCTGCTTGATGCCAACGCTCGCCGCCTGAGGTGTGTCCAGCGGCATCACGGTTTCTGTGGGATAAATGCGAATCTCGATCGATCCCCAATCTGCATTCATGCCTGCGTCGGTTTGCTTGCCAAGCCCCATGGTTTTCAGCTGTACATCATCGAAACCGAAATTCTCAACCAGATATTCTCGAATCACCATGGCTCTGGCTTCGGTCAGCACCAGGTTTTTCTTGGTGTCACCATCCGGCCCGCTCGACACCACGATGACCGCCAGTCCATACTCCGCCTGCGCCAGATAATCGCCCACCACCTTCAGAATTTTCTGGTCTTTCATCTTGGCAGTGTCTCGTGCATCAAATAATTGCTTCGCAGAAAATGTAAACACCTTCACCGGATCGCCCTGCGGCAACGCATCAATCCTGTTGGCCGCCAGATTGGCAGAATCTTCATAGCCGCGCTTCTTGAAGTATCCGCTCAAGAAAAAATTGTGTTTCAGCGCTTCCATGTTCTCCTGGAAGTCCGTAACGCCGGCCTGTGCCTGCGCCATGGTTGCATCCAGCGTGTTGGTTGTACTCACAAGGTTTGAATAGACCTGCTTGTCGTTGATTAGCTCGCCCACCGTTCCCTGCCCCGAATCAATCTTTGCGCTTACCGAACTCAGATGCGCAGTCGCCACTTTTGTGTTCTCTACTACCTGTTGGCTGCTGTCCAGAATGCTGTTCGCTCTCTTCATCATGTCCGCCATCAGAATTGGCGGCTCACTGCTGATGGTCTCTCCATTTTCAACATCAGGCTGCCCAGCAGAACCGAACGATACCGCCATAAACTGGTTTCCCAACACACCCTCTGTCTGGATGGAAGCGACGGAATCCTGCTTGATGATTTTGTGCGTGGCTTTCTCGAGGTACATGATGACCGTCACTTTATCGCCAGGCTTCGTCGGCAAATCAATCGCAGAGACGGTCCCGCTATGCACTCCGCCAACCTGCACATCCGCGCCCATGGCCAGACCAGCAACATTATCGAATTGAGCTTTCAAAACGTAGGTGGACCCAAATAGATACTCTTTACTTCCAATAATAAAAACGCCCACAGCCAGCAGCGCCAATGTCACTACAATAAATGCGCCCAACCTTGCCA
>CAIZGA010000319.1 GCA_903932385.1 uncultured Acidobacteriota bacterium | reverse complement strand
TGTTCGTACTGACCCAGTTTTAAATACGTAAAACCGCGACTATCGAGTGCAGAGATTAGCCCGGGATTGATGTCGAGCGCGATATTGCAATCCGCAAGTGCCACTTGAAGTTGTCCCTGTATCGCATGAGCAAAGCACCGATTAGAGTAGGCGCTTGCATAGCCAGGACGCAGTTCGATGGCGTGATTGAAGTCGGCGATGGCCAAGTCGTATTTTTCCTGACGCGCATAGAGCGCACCTCGATCCACGAAAGCTGCGGGATCATCCGATTTGATCTCAATCACTGCGTTGTAGTCTTCAATAGCGTTATCGAAGTGCAAGGCATCGGCATATGCTGTGCCGCGGTCGAGCATGGCTTCAAGGTAGTTATGGCGCAGTGCCATCGCCTGAGTGAAATCCTGCGCCGCGCGCGCGTACTTCCCCATGCTGTAATACGCAACGCCGCGGTTTTTATAGAAGAGCGCGGCATCGGGACTGCGTTCGCTGTATGAGTCGTCGCCTAGAAGGCCGTTATTTTCCGCACTGGAAACCACCAGTGAAAGCGCGCTGTCACCCGCAAGCTCAATGTAATTGGATTTGAGACCGATGGCTTGATCGAAGTCGCTGATGGCCATCTGATATTTCCCAATACGGCTGTAAGCCACGGCACGATTGTTGAATGCGGCAGCAACGTCGGTGGTCGATTCCCCATTGCGGCCGATGATGGCCGAGCAGCCGACAATAACCACTTCCGGCAGCCGCGACTTGCACTGTGTCCACGCATCAGGTGCGTCGTCAGCAGCCTGCGCTACTGCAGCCGGCAAGATGCCAAGCAGCATGGCAACGGCAAGCATCCGCGTAAATATATGCAAGGTGCGCTTCACTTTTGGCTCATCTAAATGGGTGTAAAACTCTCGACATTCTTGTAGTCAGCATACACAGAAGCAGCGGCATTGTATGGGCGATTTCTTCACTGGCAATTCCAGAATTGTGGCATACACGGGTTACTTTCGAGGGATTGGCATAGGCCTACCTCGCAATTACCAATGTGAAGGTACACAAAAGTTGTAGGGGTTACGGCAAGACAGAAAAATGTCGTAAATATGCAGCAATCAGGAGACACTCCCATGAAACACCGCTCTGCGTTACTGTTTGAGAAGTTGCAGCAACTGATTCGTGAAGATGGGCAGGACCTTGTGGAATACGCATTGATTGTGGCATTGATTGCCTTTGCTACCACCACCGGGATGAAGAGCGTTGCCACCGGCGTGAATTCCGCATTCACCAGCATCAGCACCACCCTGAGCACGGCACTCAGCTAATCCTGAGTTCAGTACTCGGCTATATAGATCCACCCCACAGTCCAACACCCCGCAGATGGAATAGAGGCCATCTGCGGGGTGTTCGCATTTGCACGGCAATGCAACAATAGAACCATGATTCACGAGATACTTGCCGTCGGTCCGTTGCAATGCAATTGCTCCATTCTGGGCGATGAGACCACCCACGAGGCCATTGTCGTCGACCCCGGCGCGGAGTTGAAGCGCATCCTTGCCGTGCTGGCGCAGCATCAACTGACAGTGAAGCAGATCATCATCACCCACGCACATATTGACCACGTGGCCGGCGCGGCCAAGTTACGCGAGCTGACCGGTGCGCCGATTTACCTGAACCAACTGGACCTTCCCCTGCTGAAGATGATGGAGATGCAGGCCGGATGGCTGGGCATACCGACGCCAGAGACGGTTCCGCCGGATGTGGACGCTGTCGAAGGGTTGAAGATTGGCCTGGAGGCCCTGCCGGGCGAAGTGATGCACACGCCTGGGCATACCGAGGGCAGCATCTGCCTGCTGTTTCCCCAGCAGAAACTACTGCTCGCAGGTGACACTTTGTTTGCCGGATCCATCGGCAGAACCGACTTGCCGGGCGGCGATAAGCAGAAGATTATGCAGTCGCTGGCTGGCAGAATTTTGCCGCTAGAGGATGAGATTCGAGTGATCGCCGGGCATGGTCCGGAGACAACTATCGGCGAAGAACGGCAAAGCAATCCATTCCTACTTCAACTCTAAGATATTTAGATACAAATATATACAGACCATACATAAACAAAAACATGAACCAGAATGGATAAATGTTTACCAGCTTGATTCCTGCATTAGGTAGCTGCAGAGACGCTGGATACCTGTTTTGAAAACTCTTTCTTGAACGATGGTACTGGCGACCAACCAACCGGATTCTGGCAGCCCGTAAAAGGAACCGGGATGAATGCCAACTCCCTGTTGATGGATGAGCGAGATGGCAAACTCATCGGAGCGCTGCATCCCCGGAACACGCAGCAGGACATTCCAGCCCGCCTCGGGGGCTACTGAATCCAGTATGGGGCATTTGGCAGTTGCCTCTGCCAGAGTGTGTAAATTGTGCCGGATACGGGCGAGAATCTGTGACTGAATCTGTCTGCTGTGATGCAACCAGTTTGGCAGTGCCTGTTGCGCCGGCGTGTTGACGGATAGGAACGTGTCGGCGATAACTTCCAGACGTCCCAGAGCCTGTGTGCGATACGGTTCAGATGCACTCAGTGCCAGCCAGCCTAGCTTCATCTGCGGCATAGCGGCCACCTTACTGACGCCGCTGAGAACGTAAATCGGCACTGTACTCTTCAATGTGGCAAAAGTATTCGGCGATTCCAGACCTCCCTGCATCGAACAATTGTCATCAATTTGATAATCCAGAAATACTTCATCCACAATGAGCGCAAGATTGTGCCGTTCGCAAAGTACCAACAAGCTTTCGCGGTCTGCCGCGCTTGTGTTGTGGCCAGTTGGATTATTTGGACTGACGACGATGATGGCCCGGGTGTGCGAATTGATGCTTCGTTCCAACGCGTCAAAATCAATTGCCCAGTCGCACATGGAGAGCAGGTCGTAGTTGCGAAGTTCGATGTCGTCCAGCGTGGCCAGATAGTCGAAGAGTGGATAGCCTGGCCGCGGAACCAGCACGTTGTCTCCGGGCGAACAGAGCAAGCGGAAGAGATAGCTGTAGGATTCGCTGGTGCTGGCGGTGATCAATATCTGCTCCGGCGAGATGGCCGCGCCATGTGATGCATAGTAGTCCGCTACTGCCTGACGCGCAGTGAGCAACCCTAGCGGTTGCGGGTCATACTGCAACACTGCGGGTGAGGCCAGTGGCGCGAGCAACGCCTCGTCATAGCTGAATCCACATTTTGTTGGATTGGAGACAGCCAGGTCGAGCAATTCCCCGCCGGCTTCGCGTCGTTCGCGAATGGCTGCTGCGAAGCTGGACTCGGTCAAGTCCCAGTTTGTACGAGATGAGAATTTCTGCGCCACATTGCTATGGTACTAGCGCAACGCAAAGGTGACGATAGTTGCGCCTTGCAGGCCCATGCGCGACTCTGCCTCGGTCATCAACGCTTCTTCCACACCGTTTGGATCAGGCTGCATTTCGCAGGCGGCGATGGTTTCATCTGAAGCGCCAATGAAGCAAAGTTCGCAAACGGCGAGTCCGCCTTCTTCCGTGCGAACCGGCGGGCCGAAAGTACGACAGGTCATGGGACGCGCGGCGTAGAGATCGCAAGTCTGCGTGTCCGGGTCAAGCACGGGACAAGGCTCATCGTTGGCAAACTCCTCAAAGGCCGGATCGTCGGGATTGAGGATGCCTGTGGCAATATTGCCGGGGAAACTCGGCGTCAGGCGTTGCAGCGAATCCTGCACGCGCACGCGAATGCGGGTTGCAGTTGCTGCGTCTGTCGATGCAAGAGCGAGTTGTAATCGCTCTGCATCAAGTTGCGAAATGGCGAAGACTCCGTGACAGCATTGCGAACAGCCGCGTTTACAGGCGAGCCATTCCCCACTTCGGCGAGTGGCATCAGCAAGAGCAGCATCAACAATCTGAATCAGCTGCGAATCATTCACTATGCGCACCGCGAAATTCCAGATAGCCCCAGCGGTCAGGCACGTGCATGTCAATCAATCCCTGATGCGACCAGACCCAGTTGTCTTCACGCGGCTTGCCGGCGGTCCACTCCACGCGGCTGAAGTTGATGCGCCACTCTGTGCCGACAACCGGCTGCGGAACCGGCTGGCGATTGGTGAAGGCCCGCCACGGATACGCAATCTCTACGGTCCAACTTTTGTCTTTGTCGGTGGAGTTGTTGAGTGTTCCCTGCACGCGAACGGCAGTCTTCAATCCCTCTATGTCCCACTTGTTGTCTGCCTTGCCGCCTTGGCGATACGGCTTGTTGAGATACAAATCCCAGCCGGTATTGAGCGCATTCATTTCAAATTCAAAGTAGCCAGTCTCGGTGGCAAGCGGCTTGATGAAGACTTCAAAATCATTGTCGTGGAAAATAACGGAGTCGTGCTGTGTCAGCGTTGCCTTCACATCCGGCTCCTGAATTTCTGCCGCGATGTAGAGATAATTGTCATCCCACAACATTTTGGCGCGGGTGCGGTATTTTGGAGTGGGCTTGGCCGAACCTTCAATGTCAACGAAATCATCGGTCCACTTGGCTTTTTTCCAAACGCGTTTGTTGATGTTGCCGTCGATCTTGATGGGTTTGGATATGTGGATGGCATCGTAATGATTCGGCGTCCACGTCATCGGCGGCACGGGCGTCGGCGTACGGCGCGGTTTGGGTGCGGCTGCTGGTGCAGTTTGCGGCTGCGACTGCTGTGCCAAAGCAACGGCAGTGGTGGTGAGAAGTGCAATCGTAATCAGTTGGCTGGCAAGTTTGCGCATGAGGTTTTATACCATTCGATGCGCTAAGATTCTCTGGCAGAGACAAACAAGTTTATGGAGGCGTGAGTATGGCAGCGAAACAACTGACTCGGCGTGAGGCAATGTTGGCGATGGCCGCAGCTGCGGCAACTCTGGCCGGAGATGGAATCCCTGCATCGGCGGCACAGTTCAAATCGCCGAATGTTGTCTTCATCCTGTGCGATGACCTGGGATTTGGCGACCTGGAAGTGTATGGGTCAAAGATTCACACGCCGAACCTGAACCGCATGGCAGCGGAAGGCATGCGCTTTGTGAATCTCGATTCAGCGGACCCTGTATGTTCGCCGTCGCGGGCCGCGTTGCTGACGGGGCGATATCCCGCACGTGTGGGCGTACCTAATGTATTGTTTCCGCAGGACAAGAACGGTTTGGATTTGGATGAAACCACTCTGGCGAATGTGCTGAAACAGCAAGGCTACCGCACCATGTGCATCGGCAAATGGCATTTGGGCCGGCCTGAAGAATATCTACCCACGCACCGCGGCTTCGATGAATACTACGGGATTCCCTACAGCAACGACATGG
>CAIZGA010000318.1 GCA_903932385.1 uncultured Acidobacteriota bacterium | reverse complement strand
GTAGGAGAGGCGATGGCCGTCGGTGGCCACCATGGCCAGGCTCTCGGCCTTCAGCACCAGCAGCGCGCCGTTCAGCGTGTAGCGGGACTCCTCTGCAGAGATGGCGAAGATGGTGCGGGCGATGAGGCCCTTCATCGTGGCCACCGGCAGGTCCACCGAGCCGACCGTGGGGAACTCCGGCACCTGGGGATAGTTGGCGCGGGCCATGCCGACCATCTTGGTGTTGCTGCGGCCGGCGCGAATCTGCACCCAGTGGTTCTCCAGCATCTTCACGCTTACGTCGCCCTCGGGCAGCAGCTTCACGTAGTCATACAGCTTGCGCGCGGGGATGGTGCAGGCGCCGGGCTTCTTGACTCGGGCCGCGCAGCTGGTGCGCAGGCTCTGGTCCAAGTCGGTCGCGGTAATCAGCAACCGGTCGTCGGCCGCCTCAAACAAAATGTTGGAAAGAATCGGTATCGTCGTCTTGCGCTCGACCACGGACTGCGCGGCGGTCAGCTCTCGCAGCAGGTCGGCGCGGCTGATGGTGATTTCTAGCGATCCGGCTGGGGCAGCGGTCTGGGCGGCGGTGGTCACAGGCGATCTCCTCTGGTACGTGGTGCGGGTACGTGCATCTCTACGTTTGGCGTGGTGCCCATCAAAACGCTATGCGGAAAACAATAGCAGCGATTCAATTGTAGGTTGAAACGGCTGTAAATCACAGAGCCAACTGCGGCAATTTTATGTGGGAAACCGGGTGGCTACTGTGTAGTCCGCGTACCGCTCCGCAAAGGCGAAAGGCGCTGCGAATAAGGCTCTTAAAACAAGAATGATTCTTATTCTTAATCCAGTAGCAGAAGTCGTTCTCGCTGGAAATGTGGAGAAGTGAAGCAGAACCGCAATCCACGCGGGTGGATGTGTGGTGCGCGATTTAGAAAACCGGGCTGTGCGGAACTGGAGAAGCGGGAGAAGAGGTGCGCAACCGGCGGCTGGCCCCAGGTTGCGCCCGCATCTTCCCACTTCTGCACCGGCCACAACCACCCCCGCCGAGAAAAGCTGTGACCGCCCGTGGAAAGCCGCGACAACCGCAGCGCCTGCAACCACTTCGCCGCCACCGGATTTCAACAGTGTGAGGTGCCTGCTTGTGGAAGAGTGGATGAAAGATTTGTGGCGACAAGAAATGTAAAAGCAAAAAGGCCCTTCGCGGTGAGCGAAAGGCCTCTGTGTGATTGCAGTTGAAAAACTATCCCGGCGACTCCATCAGCTGGTTGATGGTCCGGTTCATGTCCTTGTCGTCGCGGCGCTGCTCGTCAATCTTGGCAATCGAGTGCATCACCGTGGTGTGGTGTTTGCCGCCGAACTGACGGCCGATCTCCGGCAGGCTGGCCTCGGTCATCTGCTTGGCCAGGTACATGGCAATCTGGCGCGGCACCACAATCTGGCGCGAGTTGTTCTTCTGCTTCAACTCGCTCACGCGCATGCCGAACTGCTCGGCCACGGTGCGCTGGATGGCTTCAATCGTAATCTTGCGCACCTGCGTGTCAATGAACTGCTTCAGGCACTGCTGCGCCGTCGGCAGGGTCATCTCCGCGTTGTTCAGGCTGCACCACGCGATGAGCCGCACCAGCGCGCCTTCCAGCTCGCGCACGTTGGTGCGGATGTTCGATGCGATGAACAGCGCCACATCGGTCGGGATGGTGACGTGTTCGCTCTCCGCCTTCTTCTGCAGGATGGCGACTTTCGTTTCCAAATCCGGCGGCTGAATGTCGGCAATCAAGCCCCACTCAAATCGCGAACGCAGACGGTCTTCAATCTCCGCCAGTTCTTTCGGCGGCCGGTCGCTGGCAATCACAATCTGCTTCATCGCCTCATGCAGCGCGTTGAAGGTGTGGAAGAACTCCTCCTGCATGCGCTCCTTGCCGGCGAGGAACTGCACATCGTCAATCAGCAGCACATCTACAGAGCGGAACTTATCGCGGAAGCTCGACATCTTGTCATAGCGCAGCGAGGTGATGAGTTCGTTGGTGAACTTTTCGCCGGAGACGTAGCAGATGGAAGCGATGGGGTTCAGCCGCTTCACTTCGTGGCCAATGGCCTGCATCAGGTGCGTCTTGCCCATACCCACGCCGCCGTAGAGGAAGAGCGGGTTGTAGGCCTTCGACGGCCGCTCGGCAACGGCGCGCGCCGCTGCATGTGCAAACTGGTTGGCGCTGCCGATGACAAACGCATCAAAGGTGTAGCGCGGGTTCAACTGCGCCGCAGTGGACCAGTCAAAGCGGGTCTGCTCGGCAGAGGGTTGCGGACTGCGCCGCGTGGGAGCCGTCGGTGCGTGCGTCGGCATCGGCGCAAATCCGCCGTCGCTGCGGACGCGTGTGTTGCTGGGGTCTTCCTCGGGCAGCACAAAAGTGATTTCGTCCACTTCCAGCGCCAGGTTGCCGATGGCCTCGTTGATCAGGTCGCTGTATTTTTCGCCGACGTTCGAGAAGGCCTCCGACGGCATACGCACGACGACGGTCCTTCCGTTCATGTGGCTGAAGCGCATCGGCTTCAACCAGGTATCGAAGTTCTGGCGATGAACTTTTCTTTCAAGCGCGCCTAGAATCCGGGCCCAGGGATTCAGTACTGCTGCTGCTGTGGGTATATATGACATACGTTTCCAGTCTTTCTCTCACATCTTGCCGCCAACTCTGTTGCCGCCAACCAACCGGAAATACCGGCTCACTAAAATGGATTTCCCCGACCGCGACACAATCCAGATCAAGCTGGAACTTGTGTCGTCTGCGGCCTTGCCAGATCTGCATCCCCGGCTGCTTCTCTGGATTCATTTCATGGCGCCGAAAAATTATTTTCTCTGCCGGCGCGGGTTGGATGAAACATGTTTGTCTGACAGATGTGTTGTGAACAATCTCAAGTGAACGGTCTTAACAGTAGCACGGAAAAAAGTTTCTTACAGTGGCTTGCAACACGCTGGAAGAAAAAATATTTCAGTTTGCACACTGCATGGTGAAAGATTCCGCCGGCAAGTTGTGCGATGCCTCGCGCAAGAAAAAATTGCTGGCTGTGACAAAGGATACAAGTATCTCAATTGCACAATTTCCTGTTGTATTTGCAGCTTGTCGCGGGCAGCAAATGTTCTCCTGCCGTTTCTATCTATAACCAGTTGCGGAACAAAAGTTTCGACCGCTGCACAAAATTGGGAAATGTAAAAATAAAAATGCTTTGGGAACGATATCCATTTGCGATGCTCGTCGCCGCTGCGGGAAGTCCCTGAAAATCCGCCCCCGTGCCACCCGCCAGAAAGTTTCTCCCCCGCACTTTGCGAATCGGCCAAAACCGGTTATACTAAGAGTTCGTCGCAAGACGAGCATTTTCTCCAGTTGGAGCCAGTTCCATGCCGAAGCGTACATTTCAACCGAACCGCCGTCACCGTGCAAAGACCCACGGCTTTTTGAGCCGTATGAAGACCAAGGCCGGCGCTGCTGTTCTCAGCCGCCGCCGCGCCAAAGGCCGCCACAAGATCGCTGTCAGCGCAGGCTTCCGCGACTAAGGCAGCTCGGTAGCAGCAACGGATCCGAAGCCGCCCGCTGCTGCAGCGGGCGTTTTACTGCCCGGAAGTTCATGCCACTGCCGCCCCGCCGATCGCGCCAGCCACTCCCAAGCGCCATGACCACCACCCGCACCGCCGCCGACCACCGCCTGCGCAAACACGCTGACTACCAGCGCGTCTACCGCGATAGCCGCCGGCAGAGTGCCCGCCAGATGAGCTGGTTCTGCGCGCCCCGCATTGATTCCGAATTGAATCCAGCCGCGCGCATCGGGCTCACCGTGCCCAAGGCCATCGGCAACGCCGTCATCCGCAACCGCATCAAGCGCCGTATGCGTGCCGCCATCGGCCGCCACATCGCCACACTCACGCGACCGGTGGATGTAGTCCTGCACCCGCGCCGCAGCTCAGCCGAAGTGGAGTTCGTTCAACTGGAGCAGGACGTCGCCACAATTTTTCTCCGCATCCAAAAAGATTTCAAAGATGCAAAACCCAGCAGGCCGCAGGCGCAATAATGGACCCCACACCGCGCCCATCGCTGCCCGCCCGCTTCCTGCTGGCATTTCTTTCTATATATAGATACGCAATTTCTCCTGTACTCCACGGGTTGGGGCGCATCCTGGCGCCGGCCGGCGGCGGTTGCCGCTTCCAGCCCACCTGTTCGGAGTATGCGCAGCAGGCCATCGCAATCCACGGCGCGGCGCGCGGCAGTTGGCTAGCGCTCACCCGGTTACTGCGTTGCCATCCATTCTCCCGCGGCGGTCCAGACCCCGTTCCGCCCCGCCAGCATTTACCATAGCTATGGCGATACAAGACGTCCTGCACGCATGGACGAAAACCTGAGCTCGTCCCATTTCTGTTACTGAAAGAGATCCAGCGTTGGCTGAACATCAAAATCCAAACATGCAGGGCGGCAGCTCTGACTCGCGTTCCACCTTCGCCATCATCCTCATCATGGTCGTGGCGTTTTTCGGCTGGCAATATTATCTGCAGAAGTCTCCGAAGCCTGTCACACCATCGGCTGCTGCTCCCGCAGCATCGGCACCGGCAAGCCCCTCTGCTCCCGCAGCCAATGCACCGGCAGCAACGCCCGGCAATGCCGCTTCTGCCGCGCCCACTGCGCCCGTAGTTGCCGCCAGCGCAGAGTCGCAGACCATCGTCGAGAATGAGCTGTACCGCATCACCTTCACCAACCGCGGTGCGCATGTCACCTCCTGGCTGCTGAAGAAGTACAACGATGACAACGGACACCCGCTCGATCTCGTCAATCCCGACGTCGCGAAAAAGTTCGGCTATCCGCTTTCGCTCTTCACTTACGATGCCAACCTGACGTCGCGCATCGAAGGCGGACTCTATCAGCCCTCGGCCACTGGAACCGTCAGCTCCACCACTGCCGATGGCGCCACGCTCGATTACAAATTTGCCGACGGCGCGGGTTTGGTCGTCCATAAGATTTTTCATTTTGATGCGACCTACATTCTCCACGCCGATATCACGGTGACGCAGAATGGCGTGCCGGTTCGTGCGCTGCTCAACTGGCCCAGCGGTCTCGGCGACCAGAACGGCGATTACACCGGCAGTGCGCAGGCTGTGCATCCCGCCACCTCGCGTCGCGGCACCGCAGCCCTCTCGCATGTGGATACATCGCGCGGCGGCAAGACGGTTCACCTCGACGGCCGCAAAGTTTCCGGCGGCGCAACTGCTGAAGGCGAACTCGATTGGGCCGGCGTCAGCAATCTTTATTTCGCCGCAATCTTTCTGCCCGACCAGCCGCAGACCGCATCTCTGGTTACAGAGAACAACACCGTCTACGTTGCTCTGGACCCGAGCAAGCCCGATGCGAAATCACCCACAGCCCTGCTAGGCACCGCACTCGGAGACACCAGCGGCCACACATCACTGCGTCTCTACGCCGGCCCGAATGACATCTACGTCCTCAGCAACATCCACGCCACCAGTGACCCGCACGTCACGCTGGAACCGGTGGTGGATTTCGGCTGGCTCAGCTATCTCTCGAAGTTCCTCTTCATCCTGCTGCACTGGACCTATGAGCATGTGCTGGCCAGCTGGGGCTGGTCCATCGTTCTACTCACCGTCTTCATCAACCTGGTCTTTCTGCCGCTGCGCATCAGTAGCATGAAGTCGGCGCTGAAGATGCAGCGCATCCAGCCGCAGATCACCGCCATCCGCGACAAGTACAAGAAGTACAAAGTCACCGACCCGCAGTACGCCAACATGAATACGGAAATCTCCTCGCTCTACCAGAAGGAGAACGTCAACATGTTCGGCGGCTGTCTGCCGTTGCTGGTGCAGATGCCGTTGCTCTTCGCCTTCTACGGCATGCTCTCGCACGCGATTGAACTGCGTCAGGCGCACTGGTTCTGGCTGCCGGATCTTTCTTCCGCCGACCCGTACCACATCCTGCCCTGCCTGATGATTGCCTCGCAATTCCTCGTGCAGTTCTACACGCCGTCGCCGGGCATGGACCCGCAACAGGCGCGCATGATGGCCTTCACCATGCCGGCCTTCACCGGATTCATCACTTGGAATTACGCCTCCGGTCTGGCCTTGTACTGGGCCGTCGGCAACATCATCGGCATCGCGCAGCAGTTGGTGATGAACAACACCAAGCTGGGCCGCGAAATGCGCGAGATTGCCGCCAAACGCGCGCGCCGTAAACCGAAGACCATTCAGGCACGCAGGTAGTCGATTTGGAAACAGTTTTTTGCGTGGGAGAGAATTTTTTCTACCACGCAGGTGCTATTGCGAGTTAACATCAACGCACGAGAACATTTCTGAACCATCCACCGCTATCTTGCAGGCCAGGCGCTGTGTGGAATTCGCATCGGCTACATACGCAATGAATTGATGGATCATGGAAGATCTGACACAGGCTGCGCAAAAAATCGCCGAGTTCCTCAAGACACTGACCACCCTCGGCGGCTTTCGTTTTAAATACCGCATCACCGCCGGTGAAGGTGCAGCGGACCCAGACGGTTTGGAGCGCCGCGACATTTACGTTGAACTCGACGGTCCCGATGCGCCGCTGCTTACCGCGCGCAATGCCGAACTGCTTCGCGCCCTGGAACACATCGCCGCGCGTCTGCTGCGTTTCGAACACACTGACCACGACCGCGTCTCCTTTGACACACGCGGCTACAAAGCCATCCGCGCACGCGAACTCAAGCTGGCTGCAGAGACCGCCGCCCAGCGAGTCCGCGAATCCGGCAGCCCCTTTGCCTTTTCGCCGATGAACTCCGGCGAGCGCCGCATGCTGCATCTAGCTCTGAAAGAATTTGAAGACATGCGCACCGAGTCCGGCGGCGAGGGCTTTGAACGCCACGTCGTCGTCTATCCCAAAGATTGGTCCCCCAGCAACAATCCCCGCACCGCCGCCGTCAGCAAGACCTTCCGCCGCCGCTAAACATCTCCGCACGACTCTTAACAAATTTCTCCCAACTTTGGTGAGACAATTCGCAGGTCAGTGGTTCCCATCATTTCGCGCTGCCCGAGGCCCTTTCCTCTATGTCCATCTTTAATCGCGGACTCAATTTCTTCTTCGGCCGACCACTGGCCACCAGTGAAGAACGCGCCGAACACATCGGCCCGGTTGCCGGCATTCCCGTCTTTGGTCTCGACGCACTCAGCTCCGCCGCATACGGTCCAGAAGCCGCACTCACGCTGCTCATCCCGCTGGGCATGTTGGGCGTGCATTACATTGTCCCGGTCATTGCCGCCATCGTCGTGCTGCTGTTCATTGTCTACTTCAGCTACTGCCAGACGATTGACGCCTACCCGCACGGCGGCGGCAGCTACACTGTGGCGAGTGAAAATCTCGGCGTCGGTGCCGGCCTGCTCGCCGCTGCTGCGCTCATGATCGACTACACCCTCAACGCCGCCGTCGGCATCTCGGCCGGCGTCGGTGCGTTGATCTCCGCCGTCCCCAGCTTGCAGCCTCACACTCTGACCATCTGCCTCATCGTCCTCGCCATCCTCACACTCGTCAATATGCGCGGCGTGCATGACACTGGCGTGGTCTTCATGATTCCCACCTACCTCTTCACCGGCACCATCATCACGGTGATTGCGCTCGGCACGTGGAAGGCCATCCAGGCCGGCGGGCATCCTCACCCGCTATCACATCTGCCCACGCCGCCCATGATTTCGCAGCATGTAGTTGGTTGGCTGCTGCTCTGGCTGCTGATAAAAGTCTTTTCCTCCGGCTGTACCGCAATGACCGGCGTCGAAGCCGTCAGCAATGGCGTGATGGCCTTCCGCGATCCCACGCAGAAAAATGCGCGCACCACGCTCACCATCATTATTTTTCTTCTCGCCATCATGCTTGCCGGAATCGCCATGCTCTGCCGCGCCTACAACATCGTGGCCACAGTGCCGGGCAGCCCGCAGTATGAGAGTGTGCTCTCCATGCTCACCCGCGCCGTCGCCGGCCAGGGTTGGTTCTACTACCTCACCATCGGCTCCGTGCTGGTCGTGCTCGCGCTTTCCGCCAACACCTCCTTCGCAGACTTCCCGCGCCTCACCCGTGCCATCGCGCTCAACAATTACATGCCGCATATTTTTCTGCTGCGCGGTAGGCGTCTGCTTTATTCGTGGGGCATCTACGTTCTCGTTTTCCTCACCGCCATTCTGCTGATTGTTTTCCACGGCGTCACCGACTACCTCATCCCGCTCTTCGCCATCGGCGCCTTCCTCGCTTTCACCCTTTCGCAGGCGGGCATGGTGATGCACTGGCGACGCAAGGGCAACTGCACATTGCGCATGTGGGTCAATGGTCTCGGCGCAGTCGCCACCGGCATCACCACCATCGTTGTGCTGGTCGCAAAATTTGTTGAAGGCGCGTGGATTACCACCCTGCTCATCTGCCTGATGATTATTCTCATGCGCGCGGTGAAGCGGCACTACAATCGCGTCGCGCGCGAGACGGCGCTCGACCGCCCCATTGTCCCCGCAGAAGTTACCGAGCCCATCGTTGTCATGCCGGTCGACCGCTGGTCGCGGCTCACAGAAAAAGCCGTCTCCTTCGCGCTCGGCATGTCCAGCGACATTCGCTGCGTACACGTGCAGTCGGTCGATGTGGAAGACCAGTTGAAGGAGCAGTGGGAACAGATGGTCAGCGTGCCGCTGCGTGCCGCAGGCAAACCCATCCCCAAACTCATCGTGC
>CAIZGA010000317.1 GCA_903932385.1 uncultured Acidobacteriota bacterium | reverse complement strand
TGCCCTGCTGCTTCACGCGGCGGGCTTCTTCAGAAAATTCCGGATCCGGCTGGTAGATGGGAACCGGCGGCTTATCCACACCGCTGATACCGAAACAGTTGTTGCTGGCCGCGCACGGCCCCATGCCTTCACCATTGCCATTGCCAATGCCGTGTCCGTTGCCGTTGCCAATACCCGCGCCGCCGCCGGGGCCATTCGAGGCAAGTGTTGCGGTGGAAGTAGCGAGGCCGATATTCGGCATGGTGGAGGGCATCTTGGGGATGTCCATCGTCACCGGAACCGGCAAGGCAGGATTATCAACCGGGTGTGTAGTTGGCGGAGTAATCGGAGTCTTGGAGGGCGGAGGTGGCGAACCCTTCGAAGCCGGCGTTTTCTCATGCGAACCGCCGCCGCCGCCACCATTGGACTTCATCAGTTTTACCGGGGTCAGGTCATCCACAACCACCGTGGCGGTTTTGGGTGCAGCGGCGATGATGCCGAAGTGGTGCAGCACCAGAAAGACAATAATGCCAGCCAGTAGGACGTGGATGCCGGTGGAGATACCCACTGAAACCGGGTCGCGCTTGACCGCCATGCGGTCCACCACAGGAATCGGCGTCGAGGTCAACTCGAGCGGCGGCAGTTTCTTGGGGAAAAATACGTCGACGAGGTTCTCATACAGCGAGCGGAAGGTGGACTCCTCGGGCATGAACATCAGGCCCTGCGTGGCGTCCTGCGCTGCCGGCGATGGGGTGACTCCTTCGAGTCCCGCTATGCCTGCTGCAGATTTTTCTGCTGCCGTGGATTTCTCCATGACATCGTTGCCCATCATTCCACCCGGGAGCCCGGTCTTGACCGGCCCCATCCCCTTCGGAGAAAAGTCTTTCAAATCCACAAATTCCACCGCTGCCGCAATCAATGCCGGCTGCAAAAAACGCGGTGCCAGTGTGGAGTGTCGCTTGGTCGTTGACCGGTGGACCCGGCAATCGTTCCGGCTTCTGGTCGCCAGCTGCCTGACGTGGCCGGTACCTCTAGCGACGAATTTTCAGCCTCATCAAGAGCCTTTCAGCTCTGAATCATTCTACAGCGAACGCCCATTTCGGGGGCTCCCACCAATAATAGACGATACAGCCGTGTGAATAGTTACATCCCCGGCCATCAATTGCAATTAAAGTTGTGCATTTCTCGGCAATGTAGTTTTTTGCTCATGATTTTCATTCCGCAGCACTTGTCAGTTTGCTGCCGGCTTTTCGATGTGGTCAATCACGATGCAATCCACCGGCCCTTTAGCAGATACGAGTTTCAGGCCAAGTTGTTCCTGAATGGCGGTGAAAAGTGTTGGCGCTTCGCCGTCATTGCCGGCTCGTGCCGCGGCTTCGGCGGCTTCTTTGTCGGTCTTTGCCATGGCGGGGTCGTAGGAGTCTGGTGTGAACTTCAACTCAACATCGTAATTGCCAGTAAGACCGGTCTTGTCGATGACGGTGCGGTTGGTGCGACGGGTTAGCGTTTCAGCGAGGGCGGCAATGGGTTCGTCATGCATGGTGATGTGATTGGCGTTGGAGTTAACGAAGCCATTCGCCGCGCTATCGACAGCCTTGAGAGCAGGCTTGGGGCCACCTTTGGCAACGACGAGATTATAGACAGGCATCTGACGGTCTTCATGATGGGCGAGCAATTTGAAACGGCTGATGAGGACCGCTTGCATGGATTGCTTTTCCTCGCGGACTGTAAGCGCCTTGAATTTTTCGATATCGGCGGTATCTACGCGGACATCGATATCAAAGTCCGCCTCCGCGGCCCAGGCGGGAAGGTTGATCATCTGGCCGTCGAAGTTGAGGTTATAGGCGAAGCGGACGAGGTCGCCGATGGAGACATTTTCCATGTGGATACCGTCGGGCAAACGGCGGATGGTGCTGGAAGTACTGCCGGAGTT
This sequence comes from uncultured Acidobacteriota bacterium, assembly GCA_903932385.1. GTDB lineage: Bacteria > Acidobacteriota > Terriglobia > Terriglobales > Acidobacteriaceae > CAIZGA01. The sequence continues at coordinate 3,231 of CAIZGA010000317.1, read as the reverse complement.
ATTGGGCTTGATGGAGATGACTGCGTAGCTGGGCAATGACGGGGCCGCGGCTTGTTGCGCGTGCAGAGAGGTAACGGCACAGAGTAGAACAATTGCGGCAAACGGTTTTGAGAGTTTTATGGATGGCATATTCTGCTCCGGCTAGTTGGCGGTGGGTGGTTCAATGTGGTCGATGACGATGCAGTCCACTGGGCCTTTGGCAGATACGAGTTTCAGGCCAAGTTGTTCCTGAATGGCGGTGAAGAGGCTGGGCAGGTCCTCTTTTGCGGCCATGTCTGCGGCTTCGGCGGCGGCCTTGTCATTGCGGAGCGTGCCGGGGTCGGCGGCGTCGGGCGTGAACCTTACAGTGAAATCATAGTTGCCGGTGAGGCCGGTTTTGTCGATGACGGGACGATGCAACTGACGCGAGAGCGCGCCGGCAAAGTTGGAGATGGGCAGGTTGTGGACGGAGAGATAGTTGTATCCGCCGTGGAGAAAGAGGCCGGGGACGGTGGTGTCTGCCGGTTTGATGGCGGGCTTGAGGCCGCCCTTGGCGATGACGAGGTTGTAGACGGGAAACTGGCGCGACTCGTGATGCACGGTGATTTTGAAGCGTTCGACGAGAACGTTGGTAAGCATCTGCATGGTCTGCGGCATGGGGAGGGCCTTGAATTTTTCCAGGTCTTCTGGGGCGACGCGGGCGTCAATGTCAAAACGCGAGGTCTTTGCCCAGTCGGGCAGGTTGATCATCTGGCCGTCGAAGTCGAGGTTGTAGGCGGTGCGGAGGAGATTGGCGAGGTTGACGTTGGTGACGTGGACGCCGTCGACGTTGCGGTCCATATTGCTGTTGTTGCTTTGGGAGATGTCGGGCTTGATGGAGACTACGTCAAAGGTGGGCAGCGCGGTGTCTGGATGCTGGGCTGCGGCGGCAGCCATGTTGAGTGAGAGCACGATGGCAGCGAGGATTTTCTTTCTTGGCGAGGCATGCATTGTTTGAGGCTCCTGATCTTGCCTTACGGCGTTGAGTATTTAGTTGGCGGCCGGTTTTTCGATGCGGTCGATGACGATGCAGTCTACGGGGCCTTTGGCGGATTCGAGCTTGAGGCCGAGCTGCTCTTGAACGGCAGTGAAGATGGTTGGGGCTTCAGTATCTGCGCGGGATTTGTCGTCGATGGCCATAGCCGGGTCCGGGTTGTCTGGCGTGTAGCGGAGTTCTAGGTCGTACTTGCCGGTGAGGCCGGTCTTGTCGATGACGGTACGCTGCGTGGCGCGGGTGAGCGCGGCGGTGAGCGCGGTGATGGGCTGGTTGTGCATGGAGATGTGGTCGTCGCCTGTGCTGAGGAACTGGCCGGGCTTGGTGGCGTCGACCGGCTTGACGCCGCTGGTTTTTACTCCGCCCTTTGCCGGGACGAGGTTGTAGATCGGCAACTGCTGGTCTTCATGGTGGATGGAGATCTTGAAGCGATCGGTGAGGATTTGCTGCAGCATCAGGCTCCGCTGCGCACCGGTAAGGTGTTTGAATTTATCCATGTCTTCAGGGGCAACGCGGGCGTCGATGTCGTAACGCGCCTCTCGGGCCCACTCGGGTACGTTGACCATCTGGCCGTCGAAGTCGAGGCCGTAGGCGAAGCGGATGAGAATGCTCAGGTTGACGTTCTCAATGTGGAAACCATCGTCACGACGGTTGATGTTGCCTCCGGCAGCATCGTTATTATTCAGCTTGACCGAGATGACATCGAAGGCTGGCAGCGTGGCAGGAGTGACCGACATTTGTGCATAGGCTGGCCTGAAATTCGATACGGCAAGGAGCGCCGCACACACCATAACGGCAGCAGTGCCGAGTATCGTTGCTTTCCAAAAAAAACTCTTTTGTGCAAGACGTTGATTCATGTTGGTACCCTTCCCCCTAAGAATTAATTTTCTGAAGGCATCTCGATGTGATCCACAACGAGAACATCCATTGGTGTTTTTGTAGCAATCAATTTGAGACCCAGCTGCTCTTTCATGGCCTGCATGAGCCCCGGGCCTGATGTATCTGGAATAGCGTCTGCTCCCTGTGCTGTTACACGATCTGGAGACCATTCAAGTGAGAAATCGAATTTTCCACCTGCGCCTGTTTGATCAATAACCGGCCGGTTCAATTCTCGCGATGGCAACGACTTTGCAATCAGCTGCATATCTACATTTCTGGCACCAATACGCAGATGCTCTGGCGCACTTGGAACCAATTGAAAAATCCCACCACAGACATCTGGAAACGCATCGCTGATTGCCGGGTGTGAAGAAGATGGAGAATCTGAGCTTGGCCTATCCGAGAGTGTTTGTGAACATTTTGAATCGTCAGTGGAATGTCGTCGCAGCATTGGCCCCGTCAGCCCGGGATTTACAAATTCCAGTGCAAAGACGTTAACCTGACGTGTTTCGGTATGAATCTTTAGTTTGAATCGCTCTTCCAACAACGAACGCACCATAAGACGCATTTGGTCTTTTGTCGGATTGCCATCCACACGCGCCTCGATATCGAATGTATTCTCTGAGACCCACTTCGGAAATTGGGCCAACGCATATTGGGTCTGACTACCCATGATTTTGTAAGCAAACGCAATGTAAGTAATCAGAGGAAGATTTGTCGCCTTAAAGAATCCCCCGGTTGAGACATATGTATCACCCGGTCCCAACGGGATATTCGACTGTGCGTTGCCGGAAAACTTGCTTTGCCTAATTGAAGCCACATCGAATTGTTGACTACCTCCGGCAGCCACGACCCAATCGGTTGTCTTTGGCTGGTTTGCAGTCTGCGTTGCGGGCTGCGTTTGGGTATGTGCTGTCGAAGCATTTGTTAAAATGAAGACGTACCCTACGATGACAAACAGCCACACTAGAGGGTGGCTACGTCTTATGCCGGACTGAAACAACGCGTGTGTGGACACTCACCCATCTCCTAATTATTTAGTAGATACCATGTCCTCTAGAAGCTCGTCAAGAGCACACGATGCGGCAAACGTGAAATGACATATGAACTCTCCTAGATGCATGGATTTGCACCAGACACTGACGATTTAGCCTGCCGCCGGATAGAATAGAATTTTGTGTCCTTGCATCCATTGGCCGCCATAGAGCCGCGGCCAGCACGAAATCAGTTGGAGAGAGAATGTCTGAAGCAAAGCAAACCGGCGAGCAGCCCCAGAAAAGTGCCGAACTGAAATCGTCCTTGAACCTGCCGGAAACCGGCTTTCCGATGAAGGCCAACCT
>CAIZGA010000316.1 GCA_903932385.1 uncultured Acidobacteriota bacterium | reverse complement strand
CAAATGGTTCGGCACCTGCACAGACATCCACAACCTCAAGCTCGTGCAGGAGGAACTCCTCGCCAGCAAACTCAAGCTCCAGTCCGCGCTCTCCAGCATGGGCGATGCGGTCGTCATCGCAGACCGCGACGGCAACCTCATCCAGTTCAACGGATCGCTGGTAAAACTTCTCGGCTATAACGACATGAATGACATTTCGCTCGACGTAAACAATCGCCCCAACATCATCGACATCCTCTCCACCGACGGAAAAGAGTTGCCCTTCGATCAGTGGCCGGTGGAGCGGGCCCTGCGCGGCGAAACCGGCAACAGCATCGAGTTCATCCTGCGCAGAAAAGACACCGGTGCCAGTTGGCGGACCAGCATCAACTTCGCTCCGCTGCATGATGAACACTCCAACGTCACCGGCGCCGTCGCCACCATCCGCGACATTACAGAAATTCGCGAGATGGAGCAGGCCCTGCTCAACATGAACGCCGAACTCGACGCCAAGGTCAAGGCGCGCACCGAAGAACTCGACCGCGCCAACAAGGCGTTGATGAACCTGTCGCGGCACGACACTCTCACCGGACTCGCCAACCGCCTCGCCGCCAATGAACGGCTCCGCGTGGACTTCGTCAGCATGCGTCGTTCCGGCCGCCCCTATGCCGTCCTCATGCTCGACATCGACCACTTCAAAAATGTGAATGACACTTTCGGCCACTCTGTCGGTGACCAGGTCCTGCAGAACATCGCAGAAACCATCAGCAACACGCTGCGCGAAAGCGATTTTGCCGCGCGCTTCGGCGGCGAAGAATTCCTCATCCTTCTTCCCGCCACCGATCTCGACGCCGCCGCCCACGTCGCGGAAAAAATTCGCAACGCCGTCGCCGCCACTCCAGACCGCGTCGCCGGCACCATCACCGTCAGCATCGGCATCGCCATGGCCACGCCAAGACAAAAGCACGAGGACGAAGCCGTCGATATGGCGGACAAATGTCTCTACGCCGCCAAGCGCGCCGGCAGAAACCGTGTCGTCACCCGCAGCAACAGCACGCCGGAAGAGACCGCTTCCTTCTCAATTTAATTTTCGTTGGATTTAGTGCGCCATCGGCGCCTCTGCGCCATGCTGCAGCCTCTGCATCAGCAGCGGCAGCGGCACCATCAGTGCGGAGATTGTCGCCAGCACGATGATGAGGTCCAGATACGCCAGCAGTCCCGTCTGCCTCTGCATTTGCATGTAGATGTTCGCCTGCGCCGCCTGTCCCGCCGGCCCCATCACGCCCGATGGCCCGCCGATGCCGCGCCGCAGATAATCCGCCATCTGCTGCACGTAGCTGCGGAACGCCGGATCATTCAGCGTCAGGTTCCGCGTCATGTACGCCTGGTGCCGCTGCATGCCGCGCGAAAACATCGTCGTCACAAACGCCGTGCCCGTGCTGCCGCCGATGTTTCTCGCCAGGTTCGTCAGTCCGCTCACATCATTATTTTTGTTGCGCGGTATCCCCACGTAACTCAGCGTATTAATCGGCACAAACAGAAACGCCAGTCCCGATGCCTGAAAAATTCGCAGCCCCGCCAGATACCAGAAACTCACGCCCAGATACAGTGAATGCATCATCAGCAATGCCGACGCGGTAATCGTGAACCCCAGCATCACCATGTATCGCGCGTCCACTCGTCCCACCAGGAATCCCACCAGCGGCATCAGCAGCATAATCGTAAATCCGCCCGGCGATATCACCAGTCCCGCCTGCTCCGCCGTGTATCCCAGCAGCGTCTGCACAAACTGCGGTATCAGCACCGTCGTCGCGTACAGCGCAAATCCCAAAAAGAACATCAGCACAAACGTCACCGCAAAGTTCCGCTTCTTGAATAGCGTCAAATCAAGAATCGGTTTTCGCCCGCGTTTGATCTGCCGCAGCTCCCAGAAAACCAGCGTGATTAATGCGGCAATGCAGGTCACCACAAAAAATGTAATGATCTTCGATCCGAACCAGTCGTCTTCCTGTCCCTTGTCCAGGAAAAATTCCAGCGACCCGAAGCCCACCGCCAGCAGGCCGAACCCCAGATAATCCAGGTCCAGTCCGCGCTTCTTCATTTCCTTCACTTCGCGTTTGATGTGCGGCGGATCTTCCACCAGCCGCGACGTCAGGAACAGTGAAATCACCGCCACCGGCACGTTGATGAAGAAAATCCATCGCCAGTCAAAATTGTCCGTGATGTATCCGCCGATCGTCGGTCCAATCGCCGGCGCCGCCACCACCGCCATGCCGTACAACGCAAACGCCTGCCCGCGTTTCTCCGGCGGAAACGTATCGGCCAGAATCGCCTGCTCGCTTGGAGCCAGCCCGCCGCCGCCCGCGCCTTGCAACACGCGGAAGAAAATCAGCAGCGGCAGCGACGGCGCCAGTCCGCACAGCATGGAACTGATGCCGAACAGAATCACGCAAATCATGTAAAACTTTTTGCGCCCGATAAAGGTCGTCATGTACGCGCTGGCCGGCAGAATAATCGCGTTCGCCACCAGGTACGAAGTCAACACCCACGTCGCTTCATCGTTCGACGCGCCCAACCCGCCCGCGATGTGCGGCAGCGCAACGTTCGCAATCGAAGTGTCCAGCACTTCCATAAACGTCGCCAGCGTCACCGTAATGGCAATCAGCCACGGGTTCGCACGTGGCTTCCATGCGGCGTCGGAGATGGCGTGCTGATCAGTCATTAAATAATTTCTTGGGGATGCAGATTTTTTTCGCGGCCGTTCACGTCTGCAACTTTTTCAGCCGCAGAGGTACAGGTAGTTAGACTCACCCACCCATCCTGAGGATGCAGATTTTTCTCGGCTACAGGATTTTCTCACGCCGCGTTCATCCACGCGTTACGCCTGCTTCGCCAATTTGCCTTCACCCACCGCACTCACCGGCCGCATCTTCGCCACGCCGCGTTGCGGGTTCGGGTTGTGGATCGTCACCAGCACCGCCTTCGCCGGCGTCTTTCCCGCGCAGCGATAACTGTGCGGTATCGACGCATCAAAATACACCGCGTCGCCTTCCTCCAGCTCGTGCTTCACGCCGTTGTGCTCAATCTCCAGCTTGCCCTTCAGCATGTACAAAAATTCCTGCCCCGGATGCGTGTGCGTCTTCACATCCAGCTTCCGCTTCGGCACCACAAACTCCGCCAGGTACGGGTCCACCATCCGCTCCGGAACCATGTATCCCAGGTTCTCGAAAAAATACGACGGTGTGTCCACGCCGCTCTGCGGCAGCTTGATGCGGTCCGCCTGACGATGCACGCGAAACAGCGGCGAGGGGTCCGTCTCAAAAAAATACGAGAGGTCCTTGTTGAACACCATCGCAATGCGCGCCAGGTTTCTCAGCGTCGGCACCACGCGCCCCGTTTCCAGCTGCGATAAAAAACTCGCCGAGAGCCCGGTGTGCTTGCCCATCTCCACCAGACCCATCGATTTCTTCAGCCGCAGCCGTTTAATCCGCTCGCCGATTTTCTTTTCCGCAATGCAGTTTTCCGCCGTGTAGTCCGTCGGCGTGTTATTTTCTGGATGCACCATTTTTTCACCCACTAAAAAACTTTTTCAATCCTATGAACTAATATAAAACAAGCTACTGGAGGAAACCAGCATGAGAATTCTGCTCGCCGGAGCCAGCGGCACCCTCGGCACCGCCCTGCGCGCCTCGCTTTCCGCCTCCGGCCACACCGTCCTTTCGCTCGTCCGCCGGACACCCATCGCCCCCCATGAAATTTTCTGGGACCCGTCCGCCACGCAGCCCGTCGCCTCCCTCGCCCCGCTCGAATCCCTCGACGCTGCCCTCTGTCTTTCCGGCGCCGGCATCGCAGACCAGCGCTGGCGTGCGGCCCGCAAACATCTCCTCCGCTCCAGCCGCATCGTCCCCCTGCAGGCCCTCGGCAGAATTTTTTCCTCGCTCCAGCATCCCCCCGCCACGCTGCTCACCGCCTCCGGCATCAACGCCTACGCCGACGCAGCCGACTCCGAAATCACTGAGGCCTCGCCGCTCGGCTCCGGCTTCCTCGCCGCTCTCTGTCGCGAGTGGGAATCCGCCGCTCTCTCTCTCGCCACAAATTCCCTTCGCGTCACCCCCATGCGTTTCGGTGCCATCCTCACACCCGCCGGCGGCATGATAAAAAAACTTCTGCCCATCT
>CAIZGA010000315.1 GCA_903932385.1 uncultured Acidobacteriota bacterium | reverse complement strand
TTCTTGTCATCGGTGAAGAATATTCCCAGGGCCGCCATGCAGAACTGGCGCGCCGCCTCTGCCAGCGCAACACCGGCGTCGGTGCCGATGGCATTGAATTCCTCGAACGCCGCGCCGATGGCGCCTGGTTCCTCCGCCTCTTCAACGCCGACGGCAGCGAAGCGGAACTCTCCGGCAATGGCACGCGTTGCGTTGCCGCTTGGCTCGCCTTCAGCGGTCAGGGTCGCGATGTTCTTCTGGCCACGCATGGCGGCCCGCGCCTCTGCCGCGTCATTCAGGCCGACGGAACAAAGTTCCAGATTGAAAGCGCGATGGGCCTTCCCAAAATTTCTCCCTATACGATCCAGGTCGCCGGCGTCGGTCCCGTTGCCGGCGCAGTCGTCAACGTCGGCAATCCCCACTTTGTAATTTTTGTGGAGAATGAAGACTTCAGTGCGCACGGCCTCACCTGGCAGGCGCTGGGAGAAAAAATCTGCTTTCATCCCGACTTTCCCGCGCAGACCAATGTTGAATTCATCCGCGTCCTTGCGCCTGACCGCATCGAGTTTCGCATCTTTGAGCGCGGCGTCGGCCCCACCACATCTTCCGGCACCGGCACCTGCGCCTCGTCCTCCGCGGCCATCGCGCTGCAGCACTGTGCCCGCAACCTGATTGCCGTTGCCGAAGGCGGCGAACAAAAATTCAGCTGGCCCAAAGACGATGCCGACATGATGCTCACCGGCCCGGCGGAAATCATCTGCTGGGACGCAAAGGCGGGGGACCAGTGAGCAAGCCGAAGCCGTTGCGCGCGTTGAAACCCGGTGCAAAAATCGCCGTGCTCTCGCCGGCCAGCACGCCCGTTGCCGCTGAAGTCGAAGCCGGCATGGCCACGCTGCGCAATCTCGGATTCAATCCCATCGCTTATCCGCATGTGCTGGACCACGGCCCGCTTTATTTCGCCGGCACGCTGCCCGGTCGTCTCGACGATCTCCATCGCGCCTTCGCCGACCCAACCATCGATGCCATTCATTGCGCGCGCGGCGGCTACGGTTCCGTCGAGTTGCTGCCCCTGCTCAATACCCGAATGATTGCCGACAATCCCAAGCCCTTCATCGGCTACAGCGACATCACGTCGTTGCACATGTATCTGCAAAAACATTGCGGCATGATTACTTTCCACGGCCCCATGGTCGCGTCGGATTTTTCATCGCCCAACGGCCCCGACATGGCCAGCTGGAAAAATTCCCTGGTCAACACCAGCTTTTCGCCGTGGAGCCTCGGCCCCGCCGACGGCCTTCGCGTGCTGCGTCCCGGAACAGCCAGCGGCACGCTGCGCGGCGGTTGTCTCTCCATCGTTGTCGCCGCGCTCGGCACGCCCTTTGCGCCAGACTTCGACAACTGCGTGCTCTTCCTTGAAGACGTCAACGCCTACCCGTATCAAATCGATCGCATGCTGGTGCAGCTGCGTTTCGCACTCAAGCTGCAAAAAGTTCGCGGCATCATCTTCGGCATGATGAAAGGATCGGTCGATGCGAAAGACGCACTCGACGCCAACGCCATCACCGCCGAACAATCCATCCTGCACGCGCTGGCGGATTTCGACGGGCCCATCGGCTTCGGCCTGCGTTCCGGCCACGTCACCGGCCACAACATCACGCTGCCTTTCGGCGTTGGCGCAGAAATTAATCTGACTGACAGCGCCGCCCCGCGCCTCACCATTACCCAGCCCAGCGTGGAATAACAGAAGAATGAAGTCAGCACAACACATCCATCTCATCGGCATCTGCGGCTCGGCCATGGCATCGCTCGCCGGACTGTTGCAGCTGCGCGGCCATCGCGTCACCGGGTCAGACGCCGCCGCCTATCCACCGATGAGCGACCAGCTCCACGCCCTCGGCATCGCAGTTTCGCAGCCGTATGACGAACGCAACCTGCAGCCGCATCCTGACCTCGTCATCGTCGGCAACGCCATCTCACGCGGCAACGTCGAACTCGAATACGTGCTCGACCACGGCCTTCGTTTTCGTTCCATGGCAGACCTGCTGCATGAGGAATTTCTTCTCGGCCGCCAGACGCTCGCCGTCGCCGGTACGCACGGCAAAACCACCACCACCAGCATGCTCGCCTGGATTTACGAATTCGCCTCGCGCACCCAGCCGGAGTTTGCACCTTCGTTCCTCGTCGGCGGCGTCGCAGAAAATTTCGGATCCAGCTACGCCTTGCGCGATACGCAACCCTTCATCATCGAAGCCGATGAATACGACACCGCCTTCTTCGACAAGGGGCCGAAATTCCTGCACTATTTTCCACAAGCCATCATCCTCACCCATGTTGAGTTTGATCACGCCGACATCTACGCCGACCTCAACGCCGTCAAAATCGCCTTCAAGCGCCTGGTGAATCTTGTCCCTCGCAGCGGTCGCATCATCGCCTACGACGGCAGCGAAAATGTCACCGAGTGTCTGGCCCGCGCATTTTCTCCCGTCGAACGTTACGGCTTTGCGCAGGATTCGCACTGGCGCATCGCTGGGCTTTCACACGTCGGCGGAAAAATGCAATGGCAGTTGCTGCGCAACGGTTTGCCGTTCGCATCACTCTCGCTGCCCATTGCAGGCGAACACAACGCGCTCAACGCAACCGCCGCCGCCGCGCTGGCCGCAGGGCAGGGCATCAGTGCCACCGCCATCGCAGAAGCGCTCGCCACTTTCCGCAGCGTCAAGCGCCGGCTGGAAGTCCGCGCTGAAGTTGCCGGCATCACCGTGATTGACGACTTCGCGCACCACCCCACAGCCATCCGCGAAACGCTGCGCGCCTTGCGTAGTGCCTATCCCGGCCGTCGTCTCTGGGCGATTCTAGAGCCGCGTTCCAACACGCTGCGTCGTAATGTTTTCGAGCGCGAACTCGTCGAAAGCCTTCGCCTCGCAGACAGCGTCATCCTCGCCGCCATCTATCGTTCCGATGCAATTCCAGAGGCAGAGCGCTTGCATCCGGAAAATGTCGTCGCTGCCTTGAATGCGTCCGGCTGCCCGGCCGCGCAGCACGCCGATGCCGATGCCATTGTCGCAGCCATCACGCCGCAACTCGCCGCCGGGGATGTCGTCGCGATTCTTTCCAACGGCGGCTTCGGCAACATCTACGAAACACTCCCGCAGGCGATTGAAAAATATTCGCAGACAGTGAAGCTCTAATGCTCGGTTCGCTCACTATGTTGTTCGTGTACATTTTGCTCGGCGCGCCCACCGGCATCCTCGGCATTCCCTTCACGCTGATTACCGGCAACATCCTTCCGCTCTATCGCGCCGGTGTTTGGATTATGGGCTTTGGCGTGCGTTGCGCCGGCATCCGCGTCATCGTTACCGGTCGAGAAAATATTCCTGCCAACACGCCCTGCATCTTCCTTGCGCCTTGCCGACGGCATTGGCTTGGACGGTTTCTCCGGTCAGGCATTGCTCGTAGGGGACACCGGCGAGGCGGCCTAGCAGTTCCACCGTGCCTAATTGAATCAGT
>CAIZGA010000314.1 GCA_903932385.1 uncultured Acidobacteriota bacterium | reverse complement strand
ATGATTGAACTCAGCGACAACACCGGTACCGACCTCGTACTCACGCAGGTAAACGGTAACGCAGTCAACGCGCGCATGGCATCGCTCGGTCTGCAGCACACCGCCCTCATGCGCGGAGTGCTCAACAACCACACGCTGCCCGCACCTGGCACCGTTCCTGCAGCCGGCACGCCGCCGCCCTTTGCCCAGACCACCGAGGGTGCCAAGCCGGAAAATGCCGTTTATGGCCTCGGCCGCAGCTGCCCCCGCGACATGGTCACGCTGCTCGATCTGCTCTACCATGACAAGATCGTCAACAAAGCCGCGTCAGAAGAGATGCTGCGCGTGTTGAAGCACCAGTTCTATCACTACGCCGGCAGGGAACTCGCCGAGACAGATATCGCCAGCAAGTCCGGCGCGCTCGACCATTTTCGTAGCGACGTCGCCCTCATCTACACCAAGCACGGCGCCATCGCCATGACCATTACCGTCACCAACATCCCGCAAGTTAATTACTCAGACAGTAATCCGGGAGTGGAAATCATCTCCGATCTTTCTGAAGTTCTCATCAGCGGCCTCGCAACACCGGCAAAATAATCGCATCAAGAAAAATGCCCCACTCTTCCTTTTTTTGAAGAGTGGGGCATGCTCTTGCCTCCGTTGTTTTACTGCGGAGCTTTGTCCAGCGTCGCGGCCACACTTCTCTGGTCGCCCGCCTCAAAACTCATCGATCGTACCCAGGCCGTATATCCCTTCATCGTTATCGTGATGGAATGTGTCCCCGCTTTCACCTTAATCTGGCTCGGCGTATTGCCCGCGTAGTTGCCGTCAATGTTGATCTCCGCGCCCGTGGGGTCTGATGTAAATGCAACCTGTGCCTCGCCAACAGTTGTAGCCGCGGCTATCGGCGTACTTCCCGGAGTCACAAACGCTGGCGATCCCGGTGGCGGCATGGTCACTCCCTTCAACGCATCTTTCATCTCAACGGCAGCAAACCTTCCCACATACTCGCCCATCTTCTTGTCGGAGGTACTCGCACCCCACGGAAAGAGAAGGTCTTTCGTAATCGTGCGCACCAGTGCATGGTCGCTGATTCGGCAAATGTTAAATTCAACTGTGATTTTTCCGGGCTTGATGAACCCGCCTTTCTCAAATCCAACGTATCGTCCCTCAACCACCAGCGAGTTCACCGCATCCGTCGCAGGAACCGTAGCGCTTTCATCCACCACACTCGCACTCAGTTTTTCCTTCGGCAACTGGTTGCGCATCTCGTCGTAGAAGGAGTTGATGAACTCCGTAGACATGTAGGTCCCCGGTGCATTCGTAAAATGCTTCAGCTGAATCGCCGCATATTGTTGCGCGTGTGCTGTCGGTATCAGGATGCTGAAAATCAGGAGGTACTTCAGAAAGCGTCTCATCGTAGTTCTCCTCTTCCGGCTCACGCATTCTTCAGGGCGAAGAACTCATGAACAGTTCTGCAAGGAGGTCCAAGGAGATTAAAGACAGCTTGATCCGGCATCGCGCCGGCTCCCTGCAGTCTTTCTTCTTGTGGGACGCATCTATTATTGCGCTACCGTACAAATGCAGCAGTGACCATCATCACTGCTCTACCCGGCTGCGCCAACCCGCGCTTTGCTGTACTCTTTTCTTCGGAAACGAATGCTTGAAAATATCCCACTCGCGCCGTTCACCACGCTTGGCATCGGCGGCCCTGCTCGCTGGTTTGCAGAATTGCAAACCGAGCAGGACCTGTTGCAGGCGCTCGACTTTGCTCACAAACATCAGCTGCCCACCTTCGTGCTGGGCGGCGGCAGCAATCTATTGGTTGCCGATGCGGGATTCAACGGCGTCGTCCTCAACATCAAACTCACCGGCGTTACCTTCACGCAGCAAACTGATCGCGTGCTCATCTCAGCCGCCGCAGGAGAAAGTTGGGACGCTGTAGTTTCGCTCGCCGTCGAACGCAATCTCGCGGGCATCGAATGTCTCGCCGGAATCCCCGGCACTGTCGGCGGCACGCCGGTGCAGAATGTCGGCGCCTACGGTCAGGAAGTTTCAGAATCCATCCATCGCGTCCGCGCCTACGACACGCACACGCGAGAGTTCGTTGAACTCACCGCCGAGCAGTGCGAATTCTCTTATCGCCTCAGCCGCTTCAACTCCACCGATAGCGGCCGTTTCATCATCACGCAGGTGGATTATTTACTTTCGCCCGACGTTGCCCCGCGCGTCGAATACAAAGACCTGCGCGAATATTTCAAGGAGGCATCGCAGCCGCCGTCACTTGCCAGCGTCGCCTCTGCAGTCCGCGAAATCCGCAACCGAAAAGGCATGTTACTCGTCGATGGCGAACCGGATTGCCGCAGCGCCGGCTCCTTCTTCAAAAACCCTATCGTCGCGCGAGAGAAATTTCACGCCCTCGCTGCAACGCTCGGTGTCTCCGTCGATAGCATTCCCAGCTATCCCGCCGCTGCCGGTACGGTAAAACTTTCTTCCGCGTGGCTACTCGATCAAGCCGGTTTTCATCGCGGCTATCGCCTGGGCCGCGCAGGAATTTCCTCCCGCCACACACTCGCGTTGATTAACGCCGGTGGCGCAACCGCTGCAGAAATCATCGCGCTTCGCGATCTCATTTGCAGCACGGTGCAGCAGAAGTTTTCCATCACCTTGGAACAGGAACCGGTAATGTTAGGTTTTTAATTTGACGATTCGATTTACGCTTCATCGCCGCGTAGTTTTTGCAGCAACTGTTCCCGCTGTTTCGCCAACACAATCTTCGCCGGCCCTTGCTCCACGATGCGTCCCTCTTCCATCGTCATCACTTCGCCCGGAACAGAAAACACTTCGCCCACATCGTGCGTCACCGCCAGCACCGGAGTCCCTCGCCGCGCCAGCAGGGAACGTAGCGTGGTCATCAACTCCTCGCGCAGCGTCGCATCCAGTCCCGTTAGCGGCTCATCCAACAGCAGCAACTTCGCAGGAGCTGCCACAGCACGCGCCAGGGCAACGCGTTGTTTCTCTCCGCCGGAAATCTCCACCGGTTTTTTCTTCGCAATGTGCCCGATGCGAAACCGCTCCATCAAAACATCCAGCTTGCCTCGCTCGTCAAATGCGCCGGTCATTTCTTTTCCGCTTGTGCGCGATGTCTGCTCCATCGCAAACAGCAAGTTTTGTGCCACTGTCCAATGCGGAAACAGCAATGGCTCCTGCATCACCAACCCGATGCCGCGTTCACACGACGGCTTTTGAAAATTCCGCAGTGTGTCGGTCAACTGTTCGCGCCCCAGAATAATGCTTCCCGCCTGCGGCCGTTCCAACCCGCACAACATTCGCAGCAGCGTCGTTTTACCCGCGCCAGACGGCCCGAACAGCCACGTCCAGGAATGCGTCAGTGCAATCTGCGCGTCCAATTCAAATCCCGGCACGCGATGCCGCAGCACCGCCCGTAAAAATGCAGTTGGCTCAGCCACGCACGCCGCCTCTCTGCAACTTGCTGCCCGCGCGCGATGCATTTTTATTCAGGCTGCCGAACCACAGCGTGTACAACGCCATCAACGTCGCGAGCGAAATCCCCACCAGCAGCAACGCCGTGCGGTTCGCCGCTGCATAATTAAAATCCTGCGTCTGGTCATACAGCGCAATCGATAGCGTTCGTGTCACACCGGGAATATTTCCGCCCAGCATCAGCACCACACCGAACTCGCCCACCGTATGCGTAAAACTCAGCAACGCACTCGTCAGCAGCGAGGCACGCGATAGTGGCAACACGATGTCGCGAAATATTGTTGACGGTTTTGCGCCCAGCAACTGTGCTGTCTCCAACAGCGCTGGATTGATATTTCGAAATCCTGCCACCATCGGCTGCACCGCAAACGGCAGGCTGTACAGAACCGATCCCACCACCAGCCCTTCAAAGCTGAACGCCAGCGGATGCCCCAACATCTCCGCCAACCCGCGGCCAAACAATGTCGTCGGTCCCAACGCCACCAGCAGGTAGTAGCCCAGCACCGTCGGTGGCAACACCAGCGGCAACGCGGCAATCGCCGCCACTACTGGCTTCATTCGCGATGCAGAAAATGCCAGCCATCCCGCCAGCGGAATCGCAATCACCATCAGCGCCAGCGTTGTAACTGTGGCGAGTCGCAGCGTCAGCAATATGGCCTGTGTGTCCATGCAATGTGATGATGATACGTTACGGCCGACCGAGTCCCATGGCTTGCAATTCGCGCTGCACTGCCGGTGAGAGAAGATAATTCAAAAACGCACGCGCCGACTTCGCACTCTCCGCGCCGCGAATCACCACCGCCCCTTGCACAATCGCCGAATAACTTCCCTCCGGCATCGCAACAAAACTTCCATCCTTGCGAAGTTGATCCGACGACGCCAGCGTCAGCGAAATCAACGCAGCATCCGCATTGCCGCTATCGGCAAACTGCGCGGCCTGTGCAATATTTTCCGCCACAACCAGTTTCGCCTTCACTGCATCCGCAAGATGCATCGTCGTCAACGATGCCATTGCCGCTCGTCCATACGGTGCATGTTCCGCATTCGCAATCGCCAGCCGATGCAGCGCCGGCGAACTTAAAATCTCCAGCGTCAACGGCCGTCCGCCCAACACCGGCGAATCCTTCCGCGCCCACAGTACCAGCCGTCCCGTCGCATACTTCACCGGGGCGGCATCTTCCGCGCGTCCGCCATCAATTACTTTTTGCGCGAATCCAAAATCCGCAGAGAGAAACAAATCCATCGGCGCGCCATTCAAAATCTGCGTCGCCAGCGTCGATGATGACGCATACGACGCCACCACATGCACGCCGGTCGCATGTTCGTACTCCGCCGCACTCGTTGGCACCACTGGTTGCAGGTCTGCCGCCGCGGCCACGCGCACCACTTGCTGCGCCGCTCCTGTTGCCGCCATCGCCAGAATCGCCACGCACAGAGCCACTCTCTTCATACCCAAAACTATACGGCAGCCATCTTCTCGATGTAAGAAAATGCCGCTTCGCTGCACCACAGTTGCAGCACACTGCTAAAATCATTGGGTGAACCCTGTTCGTCGCGGGCTTCACAGGGACAATTATTAGAATGACTGCCATCACACATCATCTGCGTTGCACCGGTTGCGGCGCTGTTATCGAAGGCCCCGAAGCCCGCAGCGATTTCCGCTGCCCGAATTGCAACGACCTGTATGAAGTCGAGTACCCGTCCTGGAACACCGGCCCCAACGGCGGCGCGCCCAACCTCCCCAATCCAAATGCCATGAAGTATCTCTGGATGGAGCGGCGTCAGTCCAACCTCGCGATGGACCAAAGCGGCGTCTGGCGTTTTCGCGAAATGCTGCCCATTCTCTCTTCGCCCGCCAACATCGTCACCTTGCGCGAAGGCAATACTCCGCTCTATGATTTGCCGCGCTGCGCAAAATCCGCCGGTGTCGATTCGTTGCTCGCCAAGCATCAGGGCATGAACCCGACCGGCTCCTTCAAAGACACCGGCATGACCTCCGCACTCTCCGTAGCCGCCGAACGTGGCTTCAAGTGGGTCGCCTGCGCTTCCACCGGCAACACCTCCGCCGCCATGGCCGCCTATGCCGCACGCGCCGGTCTGCGCAGCCTCGTCTTTATTCCAGAAGGAAAAATAGCCTGGGGAAAACTTTCGCAATCGATGGATTACGGTGCCACCACCATCCAACTAAAGACAGACTTCGACGGCTGCGTTCGCATCCTCACAGAGCTCGTCAGCCGCTTTCCGATTTATCTGCTCAACTCGGTCAATCCGTATCGCCTCGAAGGCCAGAAGACTCCCGCGCTGGAAATGGTGGAGCAGCTCGACTGGAATGTTCCGGACCACATCGTTGTTCCCGGCGGCAATCTCGCCAACGGCTCCGCACTCGGCAAAGGTTTCGCGGAGATGCAGCGCCTCGGCCTGATTCAAAAGCAGCCGAAGATTTCTGTCATACAGGCCACAGGCGCCAATCCACTCTTCCAGTGGTTCAATAACGATCGTGCTGGTCTTGAACCCGTCTATGCAGACACGCGCGCTACCGCCATCCGCATCGGCAATCCCGCTTCGTGGAAGAAAGCAGTCCGTGTCATCCAGGCCACCGGCGGTTGGTGCGAGCAGGTCAGCGAGCAGGAGATTGCTCTCGCTAAAGCAGAAATTGGTGCAGAAGGAATCGGTTGCGAACCCGCCTCTGCCGTAACGCTCGCTGGATTGAAGCAACTGGTTCGCGACGGTCAGGTGCAGCGCGAAGAAAGTGTCGTGCTGTTGCTCACCGGCCACACGCTCAAGGATTCTGAATACACCATCCAGTACCACAAGGGTGAACTGTTGCAGGCCGAGGAAGTTGCCAACGCCAGTGCAGCAGAGCAGGCCAAGCACAACACCTTGCGCAAACCGCCCTTTGTTCTGGAAGCGAACTTGGATGCCGTGCTTCGCATGTTGGAGCATGAGATGAAAACCACTGTCGGGCCTACGGCATGACCACCGCTCCATCGGATAAATCGATTCTGAAATTGCGCCTGCCTGCAACCTCAGCCAATCTCGGCCCAGGTTTTGATGCAGCTGGTCTCGCCATGTCTCTCTACTTGGAGATGGAAGCGAAACCCGCTGCTGCGTTTTCCATTCAGGCCACTGGTCGCGATGCTGAACTTTGTTCAGCGTTAAACAACAATCTCATCCTCGATACCTATCGCGATGTGCTCTCGCGCAACAACAGTGGCATCACGCCACTCGCCATCACCATGCAGAATGGAATTCCACTCGGTATGGGCTGCGGATCTTCCGCTGCAGGAATCATTGCCGGCGTTGCGCTCGCCGCGCACTTCGGCAATTTGTCGTGGAGCAGGGAAGACATCCTCAACGAGGCCTGCCGCATTGAAGGCCATCCCGATAACGCTGCAGCATGTTGGCTCGGCGGCCTCACAGTCTCCGCTATGGTCGACGGCAAATGCATTGCCTCCAGTTTGTCTGCACCGGCGGAGTGGTCATTGCTTCTCGCGCTTCCTAAAAATCCATTCTCGACAAAGAAAGCGCGCGCCTTGCTGCCCGAGCAATACAGTCGCGCTGATGCCGTCTTCAATGTGCAACGCATGGCACTGCTCACTGCTGCATTTGCCAATCACGATGGCAAACTGCTCGCGGAAGCTATGCAGGACCGCATCCACCAGCCCTATCGCAGCCCGATGTGCCCACTCATGTCTGCGCTGCAACCGCTGGCCGGCAATAACGGCATTCTCGGCGTCGCTCTAAGCGGTGCCGGCCCCTCTGTGCTGATGGTCATTGATGCCGCTCATTCGCTGGATGAGATTGTGCAACGTGTGCGCACGGCCGCTGCGACAACCGGCGAGACGGATCTGCAAATTATCCCCTGCAAGCCGGAAAATCAACCTGCTTGAATGAGATAGCTCTGGTTGTTCTCCACAGAAACACTCT
>CAIZGA010000313.1 GCA_903932385.1 uncultured Acidobacteriota bacterium | reverse complement strand
GCTGACTAATTTCTGCCCCCTTTGAAGAACCGGCCGGCCAAAAGACAGGCGCGATGCATGCAGAGACCGACAATCAGCCGCAGGCTCGTCTCTCGGGCCTGAACCACCCACTTGCACGGCTACTGGCCGTCTTCTTCTGGGTGACACTTGCGGCCTATATCGTCGTCAAATTCGACAACAGCTCCAGCGGCGAAAATATTATCTGGATTGCGAACGGCCTTCTGCTGGCTGTGTTGCTGCTGGCTCCGCGCTGGCGTTGGGTGTCTTACTCCGCTGCCGGGTACGCTGCGCTGGTGCTTTCCGGATATCTGACCGGGTCCGCGTGGGGCCGAAACTTCGAGCTGCATTTCCTGGACATGGTGGAAGTGTTGACAGCGGCCCTGCTGCTGCGACGCCGCTCCACTGACCTGCCGCAATTTACCAGCCCGTGGTACCTGCTGCGGTTTACCGCCTTCGCTGTGATTCTGGGCCCGGTTGTTCCCTGCCTCATCTTCTACGCCATCAATATATTTCAAGGGCAACCGACTACAACCATCCTGCGCAGCATGCTGGATTGGGTGCGAATTGACGGTCTGGGACTGGCCATCACAACGCCGACCTGCGTTGCCGTGCTTCGGCTGCGTTATCGCGATGAGATTAATTGGGGCCGCCATCTTGCCTTCATGATTGCCTTCATCGTGGCGACGCTGGCGTTGTTCTCGCAGCAGTATCAGCAGCCGCTGTTGTTTCTGCTGTATCCGCTGCTGGTGATGCTGTTGCTGCAGACATCGCTGGGATGGGCTGCGCTGGCGACCATCTTCGTTGCGATTGTTGGCGGCAGTTTCACGCTGCACCACATGGGGCCGCTGGGTGCAGACACCAACCTGACCACCGTGCAGCAATCCGTCTACCTGCAGTGCTTTGTTGCCGGCGCGATGTTCATGCTGTACGCCATCTCCGTAGTGATGGAAAACCTGCACAACAATGAGAAGAGCCTGCAGCGTTCGCTCTCCATGTATTCGCTGGTGACGGAGAATTCGCGAGACAGCATCGTACTCTCTGACACGGACGGGCTGCGCACGTATGTCTCTCCGGCAGTGATAAAGATGCTGGGATGGGAGCCGAAGGAACTCATCGGGCATGACATCACTGAGATTGCGCATCCCGATGACCGTCCGACCCTGCAAAAACTAATGCAGGAAATGCGCGTGGGCAGTGGCGAGAGCCGCATGCAGTACCGCGCACGCAGGAAAGACGGCAGCTACATCTGGGTGGAAGTAAGTATGCGGCTGTACCGCGACCAGGCGACCCAGTTGCCGGCGGGCGTGCTGAGTATGATGCGCGACATTTCCGAGCGCAAACAGGCCGAGCAACAATTGCAGCAGGCGTACGAAGAGGCGGAAGCGTTGGCGGTGGAAGACCCGCTGACGGGTGTGGCCAATCGCCGGCGATTTGACGAAGTGCTGGATGAAGAGTGGCGACGCGCCATGCGCAGTAAGCTACCCATCTCCCTGTTGCTGGTGGATGCCGACTTTTTCAAAAACTACAATGACACCTATGGGCATCTGCGCGGCGACTCCTGCCTGCGGCAGTTGGCGGAAGCTGCGTTGGATGTGGTGGTGCGGCCCGGCGACCTGGTGGCACGCTATGGCGGTGAAGAGTTCGCCATCATTCTGCCCAACACCGACGCACATGGCGCCGGCACGATTGCAGAAGAAATTTGCGAGGCTGTTCGCAGCCGAAAGATTCGACACACGGCGAATTTATCCATGAACAACCCATCGCGGATTGCGACTGTCTCGGTGGGCTGCTGCTCCATGCTGCCGAAGCGCGGTCAACTGCCGGTGACGATTATCCGGCACGCGGACAAAGCGTTGTACAAAGCGAAGCATGATGGCCGCAACCAGGTCGTCAGCTGCGAATCAACAAATCGCAAACCGGCAGCGCGCAAGAGTAAAAAAGCTGCCGCGCTGAAGCCGGCCAAACGCTAATCATCAACGCATTCCAAACGCATACGCATAGACAAGAACAATTCCGCCCGTCAGGCTGGCGAGCAGCAGGCTGTGCTTCAACATGGAACGGAAGAGGCGCGACTGATCTACGTGGGCCATGCCGGTGGCTGCGGCGGCGATGGCGATGGTTTGCACGCTGATCATTTTCCCCATCACACCTCCGGCAGAATTGGCCGCCGCCATCAGCACGGGCGAAAATCCAAGCCGTTGCGCGGTGATGACCTGCAGATTGCCGAAGAGTGCGTTGGCGGAAGTGTCCGATCCGGTGAGAAAGACTCCCACCCAACCCAGCATGGCGCTGAAGAACGGAAAAACCGCGCCGGTGGCGGCGAATGCGAGGCCGAGCGTTGCCGTGGCGCCGCAGTAGTTCATCAGAAAGGCCATGCCCAGCACCGAAGCAATGGTGACTGTGGGCAACGCGAGTTGGCGAACGACCGCGAGAAAACACTTTACAAAGTCCGCAGGTGACATCCGCAGAAATAATGCAGAGAGCAGTGTGGCCACCAAGCAGGCAGTTCCGGATGCGGAGAGCCAATTGAAATTGAATATCGCATGATACGGCGCGGGTGAGTTGACGATGGGCGGCATACGCATGACGAGGTCGTTCAAGCCGGGCCATGGAATTGCACGTGTGGGCGCGTTCAGCCAGTGCTGAAGATTTCCCCAAAGCAAAACACATGCGACCAGGAATCCGAAGGGAGTCCACGCAGAAAATAGTTCGCCGAATGAATAACGCGATGGCGAATCCTCGGCGCGGTGGTCACGGCCATCTACAACTACTTTTCCTGCGAATGCATTTTGAATTGCAGATTGCTCTTTGCTGCGATTGGCTTCAGCGGCGGAGAATCGCCGAAGCTTCAACAACAGGATGAGCGCGAGCAGCGTAGAAAGCGAAGCGAGAATATCTGTAAGTTGTGGCCCAATATGCGTGGACACAATCAACTGCACGCCGCCGAAGACAGCACCGGTCACCAGCAGCGGCAACCAGATTCCGCTTGCCGCTTGCAATCCACCGACGGCAATGATGATGTAAATGGGAAGAATGAATGTAATCGGCGAACAGACTTCGCCGACGGCTGCGCTGAGTTTGCTGAGCGGCAGCGCCGTGATACCGGCCAGCGTAATGACCGGGATGCCGATGGATCCGAAAGCGACCGGTGATGTATTGGCCAACAGGCAGATGGTGGATGCGTTGTAGGCGGAGAAGCCGAGGCCGATCATCATGGCGGCGGCAATCGCCACCGGCGCGCCGAAGCCGGCGGCGCCCTCAAGAAATCCGCCGAAGGCCACGGCAATCAACAGCGCCTGCAGGCGCGGGTCGTCGGTGAGATGGCCGATGGAGTTCTTGATGATTTCAAATTTTCCAGTGTGCAGCGTGATGCGAAAGAGAACCAGTGCCCAGAAAATAATCCACAGGATGGGAAAGATGCCGAAGGCCGCGCCATACGCCGCCGAACTGAGCGCACTGGCGATGGGCATGCGATACGCGAAGATTGCGACCAGCAGAGCGACGAGAAAAGCGATAGGGCTCGCCATCCACGACGGTTTGCGATAGACACCGAGCAGCAGGAGTAGCGCCAACACAGGCAGCGATGCCAACAGCGCCGAAAAAGCGAGGCCATGCCCGAAGAGTAGATAGGTCTGGTTCCAAATCAAGCGGCATCTCCAGAAGTATTGATGTTGCGCAGGCGAGGCCTGCTCCATGTATTCGATGTAACCGAGCAGCGCGCCCCAGTGATAAAAGCGGTCGCTGCTGCCGACATCATCGCCGACGCCGAGTATGGCGTTGTAATTTTCATGCACGTGTCCGTTCTGCGTCCACTCCTTCAGAAAGAGCGAGTAGGATTTCTGCGCGAACTCGGCGCGCGTGGATGCATCGTCATAATTGCGAAGGCCGAGGTAGACGAGAAAATTCATCGGGCCCCAGATGCGGCCGCGCCAATAATTCTGGTCTTTGAATGCCGGGTCATTGCGCTCGATGGATGGAATCACCCACTCGCCCCAGAACTCATCGGGATTGAGCAGATGTTTTTGAATCATCGTGTGTGCCTGCTGCGGCGTTGCAGCCTTGGCCAGCAACGGATAGAAATTTGTCGGCGATAGTCGCGTGATTGACTGGCCGGTGTGCAGGTCGCGATTCAGAAAGATACCGTCCTTCTCGCTCCACAGGGTGGCAAGCTTTGCGCGATACCGATCGGCGCGCTGGCGCAGCTCAGTTGCCTCGGCAGATTTCTGCAGCGCATCGGCCATGGTGGCCAATGCATCGCACTCGGAGATGTACATGCTCATCAAGCCGACGTCGGCATATTCCAGCAGGTGCGTTTTCTCGTCATAGGTAACGCTGTCATACATCGGGCTGTTGTCGAGCCCCGACTCGAGAATTGCACCGACGCGATTTCCGACAGCACCATCATCGAAATTCGCTGGCTGATTTTCCCCGTCGCTGCCCCAGGTGAGATAGCCCTGAATGTCGCGATGCTCCGCCCACCAGCGATTCCAGTTCAGCAGCGGCTGAAATGTTTCCTGAATAAACCAGCGGTCATGATATTTCTGATACAAACCGAGCACCGTAATCGCACCCACGGGCGGCTCAGAACGGTCCGTGCTTTTCCAACCGCCGGCTCGGCCATAATTCGGAACAAAACCCTGTGCAGTGGATTCGTGCAGCGTTTCAATTGCATCGGCGTAGGCCAGGTCGCGGTCGCCAACGCCGGCCATGGTCGCGGCGAAAAATGTGTCCCAATCAAAAATCACATAACCGCCCCAACCCACACTCCACATGCGGCTAACGGGCGAAATGACTCGTTTGCTGGTTGGCTCGTAAATCGTGTCCCAGCCAAGCGTCGTCTCAATCGCGTCCACCAGCGGACCGCTCTTGCCGGCGGCTGCAATTCCCTGCTCATACAATTTTTTCTGGCGATCAACTGCGGCTTGAATTTCTGCAATGCTGCGCGCGTGACCGGTGCTGATACCAACCGGCGCAATAAAATCGGTGGAGAAATATGCGCTCTCCACGGGAATATTTGCGTTGCCGCGTTCAGCGTTGGAGCAAGTGCAGTAAATCGAAACAATGCCGGAGTCGCCGTGCGTTTCGATGAAGTCGGCATGATGCAACACAGTACCTGCGCGGTCCCATAGAAAATTCACCGAGAAGACAATCGTCGGCGGCAGCACGGAAACAGGCTTCGATGGCAGTGGCGTGGCCAGCATCACCAGATCATTGCCATCGTGTGCGTTTTGCAAGCGCCAACTGTGCCCCTTCCAGGTAACGCGCATTTCGCTGTAGCTGCCATCCCAGGAATGAGGACCGGGAAAAACCTGCTCCTCGCCGGTATTTTTTCTACCGATGAGTTCATCGCGCAATAAATTATCGCCACCCTCAGTACCGTTGTGTTGCATTCCGAGATGAATCGCCAAACCTTCCGGCAGCAAAACCTCGGTGGCCACGCTATGCACGTCCCACGTATTCCAGCCACGCGCCAGATGTTGCTGAACAGCGCGATACTCCGCCGAACTGGGTGTGTAGCTAAGATTCGACGGGGATGCGCTGGAGGACCTCGATGGAAAACGCAGCGCGTCTGCCGAGGCCGATGCGTTGGCCTGCGCATATGCAGAAGTAGTGAATGTCGACAGCAGAATTATTAAGACGAAGATTTTGATGGCAACCAGCGCGCGGTACGAGTTCAGGGATTGCATTCGAGCCACTCCATTTCGGCGGAAACGCCACGTGTGCAGCCTATCGTTTCATCAGCGTGGCTGTATACAGAATTTTTCCGATGGCGGACTACAGTGACACATCGCTGCAAATTGAATTTAGTGGATGCTTTCTGCGACGTAGGCAAGGTAGAATTCCGTGTCGGCGCGGACGCATGATGCCGGCAAACAACGAGGACGACAGAATGTTCCTACCCTCCACATTTACCGCAGCACTGCTAATGACGATTCTGTGTACCTGCTGTTGGGGATCGTTTGCCAACACCTTCAAGCTGACCAAGAACTATCGCTTTGAGCTGTACTACTGGGACTACGGGCTCGGCATATTTCTTACGTCAGTACTATGCGCGATGACGCTGGGCAGCGTGCATCACGATGCCACCAGTTTTCTGCCGAATCTGCAGCAGGCTGATGCGAACCTGCTCTTCTACGCGCTGATTGGCGGAGCGATTTTCAATGTTGCCAATGTGCTGCTGGTGGCGGGCATTGAGATGGTCGGATTGGCGATTGCGTTTCCGCTCTCCATCGGCATCGCGCTGGTGGAAGGCACGGTGCTCAGCTACCTCACGCATCCGCAGGGCAATGCGGTGCTGCTGGGCGCGGGTGTAACCATGGCGCTGGTGGCGGTGATTCTCATCGGCATGGCCTATGCCGCACGCGGGACCGTAGGCGTTGTCAGTTCGCGCAAAGGCACTGTGGTTTGCATCATCTCCGGTTTGCTGATGGGTATCTTCGCGCCGCTCATCACTAAAGCAATGCAAGGGAATCATCCTGATGCGAGCGCGCTGGTGCCCGCGGGCGCGTTGAACTCCTACACGGCTGCGGTGATGATGACGCTGGGCGCGTTTCTCTGCTGCTTCGTCTTCAATCCAATTCTGATGCGCTGGCCACTGGTGGGCGCACGGGTGCGATTTTCCGGCTACGTTTCTGCACCGGCAAAATATCATCTGCTGGGATTGCTGGGCGGCGCCATTTGGGGAACCGGCACGGTACTGAATTTTGTAGCCGGAAGATTTGTCGGCTTGCCGATTTCATACGCCATCGGTCAGGCTTCGCCGATGATTGCAACGCTGTGGGGCGTATTTCTATGGAAGGAATTCGCCGGCGCGAAGCGGCTTTCGAAAATTTATTTGCTGGGAATGTTCAGCGCATATGTGCTGGCACTGGCATTGATTGCGTTGGCATACAAGGCCGGCTGAGATTTCAGCCGCGACGATTTTGAGGAATGAATGATGTCTGGAAAATGGGTCACCGTGATGGGAAGTTTTGTGGCGGACCTCGCCTTCCGCACCGACCGCGTACCTGCGTGGGGCGAGACGCTGATGGGCCACAGCTTTCAACTTGGGCCCGGCGGCAAAGGTTCCAACCAGGCTGTGGCAGCCGCGCGCGCTGGCGGACGCGTGAGTTTTATTTCCAAGTTGGCAGTGGATGATTTCGGCAATATTGCGCGCACGCTCTACAAAGCGGAAGGCATCGACACGCAATTTTTATTCAGCACGCAGACTGCTACTGGAGCCGCCGCCATCATCATTGATGCGGCAAAAGGCGAGAACGCCATCATCGTTGTGCCGGGCGCGTGCTTTGAATTGTCCACCGGAGAAGTGGACAACGCGCGGGCGTTGATTGCGGACTCGGCTGCATTTGTTGCGCAGTTGGAGTTGTCGCTGGCGGTAGTGGAGTATGGGCTCGCACTGGCGCACTCGTTTGGCGTGCCGACGATTCTAAACCCGGCGCCGGCCATGCCACTGCCGGAAAGCATCTACCAGCATGTGGACTACATCACACCGAATGAATCTGAAGCGGCGACGCTGACCGGAATTCCAGTGATGTCGATTGCCGACGCAGAAAAAGCAGCAGAGAATTTTCTCGCGCGTGGCGTTCGCAATGTCATCATCACGCTGGGCGAGCAGGGTGCGCTGGTGAAGAACGCGAAGACCTGCACGCATGTTCCGGCCTTCAACGCCGGCAAAGTGCTGGAGACAACCGGCGCTGGCGATGCCTTCAATGGCGGCTTTGCCGTTGCACTTTCAGAAGGCGCAGAGTTGGTGGAGGCTGTGCGCTTCGGCTGCGCGACGGCGGGCATCTCTGTGACACGCGCAGGCACGGCGCCCTCCATGCCGCAGCGTGCGGAGATTGACGCTCTGCTGCAACGCAAATAATCAGACGACATTATCGCTCTGCGCGATCGTTCAGTGACGGCAATGGCGGGAAGGCCGCGTGCGGCTCCTGCTGATACCAAAAGGCAGTGGATGCGAAATCATCATCCAATCCGCGATAGAGATTATTCGACCACCAACCTAAATCCTGTATTGTGACCTTCAAATCTTTGTGGAAGAGAATGGGATCCGGCACGTGCCAGCGATAGAGACTCCACTGCGCGCCGACGTCATAGGTGGCGCTTTTATGGTCCAGCACATTGCCGGTGTAAAGCGTGGAGTAGGTGGAGGTGAATCCCCAGTCGGCACCGAAATAATCTTCAGTGCCAGTGCCGACGATGGTTGGAAACGCACCGTCGCCATCGATAAAGAATTTTACTTCGCCTTCGCCGGCCCAACCATGCGATAACTGCGTCCAGGAAAGAAACGTGCCGACATATTTTCCTTCGCCTTTGACGCCGTCAAGAATCGTATAGCTGGGATTGTTGCGTTGCGGCTGACCATGACGAAACTGCGCGTGGAAGTATCCGGCCTGTGATGGGACTGGACCGGTCTGGTAATCAATTTGCCAGGTCAGCAGCGGCAGCACGGTGTCGCTGTCATTAGTAAAAGTAATTTTCGAGTGTTTGCGAAATGGCATGGGCCAGTAGCAGTTCATCGCATCCATGGGGTTGTCCACCACCATGGCGGAGTTTACCGGCGCGTAGGTTTCATGGCCGATGGCGAAAAAATCCGAAATGGGCACTTCGACCGACGGCGTCGCTTCGCCGTCCCAGTAGAAGCGCAGCACCGAGGCGCGGCCAACGTTATGCAGGTTGCTGCTGGTGGCCATCCATATATGTTTGATGCTTCCCGGGCCGTCAACATCCATCAGCGTGACGGTGGAGTGCGGCGGCACTTTGATGAACGGACGCACCTTCCAACCGGTGCCCAGTTCGCTGGCCGCTTTTGAAAAAGAGAGGTCAGGGTCTGCGGGGTCCGGAGCACGCATGGCGCCCTTGCCTTTTTCGCCGGTGGGATTTTCCGGCGACACCATACGCGAATCCGTGTTCGGCATCAGCATTTCAATGGAAGAGTCGCCGGCAGCGGCTGGGCCAGTTTGTGCCATCAACATCGGGGCAGCCAGGGCCAGAGATACAGCCAGGGATATGCATGCGTGCAACTTTCGCATCGTAAGTCCTCTCCAAATCATCTATCTGGTGCGCAGTTCATGTTCCATTGCAAATCACAAAGATGTCAATACAGGAATGTCGCTGGCAAATCGCAAACGGTGGCATGAATCCTGTGGATTGACGGCATCAACAGGCCCGGTTGATGGATTGGTAACCAGATTCTAAACTTGTACCTGTATAAGCAGTCCCAAGGAGAGAAACATGGCAGATGCAGCGAAGTGCCCATTTACAAGCGGCGCATTGAAACAAACCACAGCGGGAGCCCCCTCGAATGCGGACTGGTGGCCAAACCAACTGAACCTGAAAATTCTGCACCAGCGCTCTTCCCTTTCCAATCCCATGGGAGAGGATTTCAACTACGCGGAAGAGTTTAAGACGCTCGATTTGAATGCAGTGATCAAGGACCTGCACGAATTGATGACATCCTCGCAAGACTGGTGGCCTGCGGACTATGGCCACTACGGCCCGTTCTTCATCCGTATGGCGTGGCACAGCGCCGGCACCTACCGCATCAGCGATGGCCGCGGCGGCGCGGGCTCAGGCTCGCAGCGTTTTGCTCCGCTCAACAGCTGGCCGGACAACGTCAGCCTGGACAAAGCGCGCCGGCTCATCTGGCCCATCAAGCAGAAATACGGCCGTAAACTTTCGTGGGCCGACCTGATGATTCTTACCGGCAACGTTGCGTTGGAATCGATGGGGCTGAAGACCTTCGGCTTTGCCGGCGGTCGCGTTGACATCTGGGAGCCGGAAGAAGACATCTACTGGGGACCGGAAAGCAAATGGCTGGGAGACGAACGTTACAAAGGCGACCGCGAGT
>CAIZGA010000312.1 GCA_903932385.1 uncultured Acidobacteriota bacterium | reverse complement strand
CTCCCAGTTAAGCCGCTTGCCGCCGCATCGTCAACTCCAACCTCGCGTTTTCAACAACTGCTTGCCAGACGGCAAATAAAAAGCGAATATAATTCTCGCAGCCACTCTCGCGTCCAGCATGTCCACACCTCTCCAACCCGGCGCTTCCGACCTTTGCCGATTCGCGCATGTCGACCTCAACAGCTACTTCGCCTCGGTCGAGCAGGAGCTGCACCCCGAGCTGCGCAACCGCCCCATCGCCGTCGTCCCCACCATGGCAGAGACCACCTGCTGCATCGCCGCCAGTTATGAAGCCAAGGCCCTCGGCATCAAAACCGGCACCCAGGTCGCCGAGGCGCGCCGCATCTGCCCGGAGATGGTCTTCATCGAAGGCAATCACGAGGTCTACGCAGAGTACAACCACCGCATCGTGGAAGCCGTCGAGCGTGCCATCCCCGTCGTCGCCGTCACTTCCATTGATGAGATGGTTTGCGAACTCATCGGCCGCGAACAGCAGCCCGCCCGTGCCCGCCAAATCGCCCAGCAAATCAAGCAGAGCATCCGCACCCACGCCGGAGCCACCCTGCGCTGCTCCATCGGCCTCGCCCCCAACCGCTACCTCGCCAAAGTCGCCAGCGACATGCAGAAGCCGGACGGTCTGGTCCTGCTGCTGCCTTCCATGCTGCCGCATGTGCTGGAAAAACTGGCCCTGCGCGATCTGCCCGGCGTCGGCGCACGCACAGAAAAGCGCCTCAATGAAAAAGGCGTCCACACCATGCAGCAGCTCCTCGCGCTCGACCGCGAAGGTGTCCACACCCTCTGGGGCTCTGTCTGGGGAGATCGCATTTACCACTGGCTGCGCGGCGTAGAAATTGAAGACACTAAAGCTGAAACGCAAAAGTCCCTCGGCCACTCCCACGTTCTGCCGCCGGACCTGCGTCATGTGGATGGCGCCTGGGCCGTCGCCCACAAACTGCTGCACAAGGCCGCCATGCGCCTGCGTGCAGAAAAATTCTTCTGCGGCTCGCTCGCCCTCAGCATCGGCTTCGCCCTCACCCAGCGCCAGGCGGAGCAGCTCGCCGCCACCAGCGGCCCCGCCCGCCAGCATTTCTCCGGCATCCAGAATGAAAACTGGGCCATGGAGGCGCGCTTCAACGACTGCCAGGACACGCTCACCCTGCTGCAGGCCATGACCGGCATCTGGCAGCAGCGCCCGCAGGGCCCGCTCTACCGCAAGCCGTTTTTCATCGGCGTCACCCTCAGCCGCCTCGTGCCGGAAGACCAGCACCAGCTCTCGCTCTTCGCCGACTCCGGTCTCACCAACCTCTCCAACGCCATGGACAAGCTCAACATGAAGTACGGCGCCAGCACCCTCCACTTCGGCGGCATGATGCCCGCCCGCGAAGCCGCCCCCGTCCGCATCTCCTTCACCCAAATCCCCGCCAAATACGGCATCGAATTCCTGTAACCGTCAGCCATTGTCATTCCGCAGCAGGGCGCAGCCATGCGGAGGAATCTGTTTTTTCCAACCCACTCTTGCCTTTGTTCGTATTGTTCGTTCCCGCATTTTCCTTTCATCACAATCTGTGTGAATCCGTGAAATCTGTGGTCAAGCTCTCGCCATTCCATCCCCAGTCACTATCGGTGTTTTATCGGTGAAATCGGTGGTAGCCTTTCGTACTTATCTGTCGTTATCACAACATCACCGCCATCACTGTTAAGTTTTTCCAGAGCGGCGTACCCTATCATTAGACTTTCGCTCCATGGCAGATGACTTCGCACAACTCGTAAAAAGCCAGGCCGACATCGTCAAGATCATCGGTGACAGCGTCCGCCTGCGCAAAGCCGGCGCGCAGAACTTCACCGGTCTCTGCCCCTTCCACAAGGAAAAATCGCCGTCCTTCTCCGTCCACGCCACCAAGCAGTTTTTCCATTGCTTCGGCTGCGGCCAGTCCGGCGACGTCTTCGCCTTCGTCATGAAGATGGAGAATCTTTCCTTCCCTGAAGCCGTTCGTTCCGTCGCGCAGAAGTGCGGCATCGCTCTGCCCAAGCGCGAATTCAACTCGCCCGAAGAGGCCGCGCAGGCCGGCCAGCGTCGCCAGTTGATGGACATGCACGAGGCCGCCACCATCTTTTTTCAGCAGCAACTGCAATCGCCAGAAGCCGCCCGCGCCCGTGAATATCTCAGCAACCGCGGCGTCACTGCAGAAACCATCACGCAATTCCGCATCGGCTACGCGCCGGAAAGTTTCAACGCCCTCCGCGACCAGATGCGCGGCAAGTTTGATGACGCGGCCATGCGCGCCAGTGGCCTCTTCAGCGCGAAGGAGCAGGCCGACGGCGGCAGCGGCCAGCTTTACGACCGCTTCCGCAAACGCATCACATTTCCCATCGCCAATGAGCAGGGGCCGCATCATCGCCTTCACCGCGCGCGCCCTCGACTCCGACGACAAGTCCGGCCCCAAATATCTCAACTCGCCCGAAACGCCGCTCTACTCTAAGGGCCACGTCCTCTTCAATCTCGACAAGGCAAAAACTTCCATCCGCGAAATCGATATCGCCCTGCTCGTCGAAGGCCAGATGGATTGCATCAGCGCCTACATGGCCGGCGTCCGCAACGTGCTCGCCACCAGCGGCACCGCGTTGACGGAAATGCAGGTGCGTCTCCTCGGCCGCTTCACGAAAAATGTCGTCGTCAATTTTGATCCGGACACCGCCGGTGCCAACGCCGCAGAAAAATCCATCGACCTCTTCATCGAAGAAGGATTCACTATCAAAGTCGCCACGCTCGAAGACGGCCTCGATCCCGACCGCTACATCCGCGAACGCGGCGTGCAGGCGTACATCGCCGCCATCCGCAGTGCGCGTCGCCACTCCGAATATCTCATCGACCGCGCCCGCCAGCTTTTTCCCGCTCGCACGCCGGAATCCAAAGTGAAGGCCGTCAATTTTCTGCTGCCGCACATCCGCCGCAGCCCCAGCCGCATCACCCGCGACGAATTCGCCGCCGAGGCCGCGCAAAAACTCGACATCGATTCCGCCATCATGCGTCAGGAACTTCGCCAGGCCGCCACGCAGCGCTCCGCCAGCATCCGCGCCACCGCCGCCGATCCGGTCAGCGAAAATGAAAAGCGCCTGCTCCGCGCCCTCACCCTGCCGGAAGCGAATCCCGCCCGCCGCCTCGCCGCCTCCGCATTGGTTGAGTCGCCCCACTGGCTCGAAGGCCTCGCCGCCGAATCGCTCCTCGAGTCCCTCGCCAACTCTCCCGTCGAAGGCAATCCGCTCGACGCCGCGCCCGATGACGATGGCCGTAAGATTCTCGCCGCCGCACTCTTCGGCCTCGGTGCAGACACGGACCCCACCCCCGACGACGTCACCGAAGCCCTCCACGGCCTCGAACGCCGCCGTCTGGAACGCCGCCAGCGCGAACTCCGCACCCTCATGGCCGAGGCCGACCGCCGCGCCGACGCCGCCATGCTCCGCCAGCTCATGCAGGAAAAAATCGACATCGAACGCAGCCTCAAGTCGTTATAATATCTATTATAATTTCGACTAGAGGTTCATCCATGGCTACGTCCGTCAAAGTCACGCAAATTGGCAGTTCGCTCGGCATCGTCCTCACCAAGGATGTCCTCGCCAAGCTCCGCGTTGAAAAAGGCGATCAGCTCTACATCTCCGAAACACCGGATGGTATTCATCTCATCCCGTACGATCCTGCCTTCGCGCAGCAAATGGAAGTTGCCCGCCGAGTGATGCGCCGAAACAAGGATGTCCTGAAAAAATTGGCGAAATAAATGCGTGAGCCAATCTGGGTCCTGAAACAAACCGTGCTCGTCTTCCATCTTGAGCAACTGGCGGAACATGGCGGGTCAGATGGCCTGCGCGATGAAGGTCTGTTGGAGTCCGCACTGGCAAAGCCGAAAAATAAATTTGCGTATCAGCCGGAAATTACACTGGCAGCCCTGGCCGCATCGTATGCATTCGGTATCGCCCGAAATCACCCGTTCGTAGACGGCAATAAACGGGCTGCGCTTGTTACTGCAGAAACATTTCTGGAGCTAAACGGCTATATCGTAGAAGCCTCCAAGGAAGCCAAATACCTCAACTTCATTCGCCTGGCAGATGGCTCCCTTACCGAGGTGCAGCTAGCTAAGTGGTACGCAGAACACCTCATTTCCTTGTGATTTCTGCCTTTTGCATCCTTTTGCTTCATTTTGCGTCCAATATGTGTTAGGCTATGTTTCGCTGGGGACGTGTGCCTTCGAATGCCCCGACCACCGATGGCCTTAGATGCCAACAAAAACGGTCAGGTCGTGTGGCTTGCCAACGCGGTATATACCGCATCTGCTCCCTGCCTAATATCCCAACCAAACGGTGGGGGACCTCTGTCCCTCAAATCCGGGCGCAGGAGCGCGACTACACGTGGCTGAAGAAATTGAAAAATACGAAGACGAACTCGATAAATTAATCGACGCCGGCAAGGAAAAGGGCTACCTCACCTATGGCGAGGTCAACGACCTCATCCCTGGCGAACTCACATCTCCCGACGACCTCGACGATCTGTTGACCACCATCAACACGCAGGGCATTGACGTCCTCGGCGGCGAACCCAAGTTCGGCCCGGGCGAAAAATTTGAGCCTGAAGCCGGTGAAGAGAGCGACGACGTCGAACTCGACCTCACGCCGGGTACGCTGGAAAAAACCAACGACCCCGTCCGCATGTACCTGCGCGAGATGGGCACCGTGCCTCTGCTCACCCGCGAAGGTGAAGTAGAAATCGCCAAGCGCATTGAGCGCGGCCAGATGCGCGTCATGAAGGCCATCAGCCGTTCGCCCATCGTCATCCGCGAAATCGCCGGCCTCGGTGAGGACCTCCGCCGCGGCGTCCGCAACATCAAGGAAGTTGTCACCTTCGACGAAGAAGAGTTGACGGAAGATGTGCTGCAGGCCCGCGTGCGTCAGACCGTCGGTCGCATCGACATCCTCAACAAGCACCAGAAGAAGGCGCTCGGCTTTGAAGAAAAAATCGCCGCCCCGCACGGTAAGGACGCCAAGGCCAAGGCCCGCGACCTGCGCAAGAACCGCTGGCTCTTCGGCCGCGAGTGCGTGCTCGTCAGCCGCATCGTCCGCGAACTGAAATATACCAACGGTGAAAAGAAGCGCCTGCTCGACAAGGTCAACAAGACCGTCGACGCCATGCGCACCCTCGAACGCCAGATCCGTTCACTCGACCAGAAGTATGAGCAGTCCCGCAGTGAAGAGCTTCGCAAGGAATACAAGCGCCAACAGAAAAACTGCAAGACCGATCTAGACCGCATGGAGCAGGACGCCGGCATCACGCTCAACGATCTCAAGCGCACCCAGCGCGAAATGATCCAGGGCGACATGGACGCCGAAAAGGCCAAGCGCGAACTCATCGAAGCCAACCTTCGCCTCGTCGTTTCCATCGCCAAGAAGTACACCAATCGCGGCCTGCAGTTTCTTGACCTCATTCAGGAAGGCAACATCGGCCTGATGAAGGCCGTCGACAAGTTCGAGTATCGCCGCGGCTACAAATTCTCCACCTACGCAACCTGGTGGATTCGCCAGGCCATCACTCGCGCCATCGCCGACCAGGCCCGCACCATCCGCATCCCGGTGCACATGATTGAGACCATCAACAAACTCATCCG
>CAIZGA010000311.1 GCA_903932385.1 uncultured Acidobacteriota bacterium | reverse complement strand
GAGTGGGGCGCGCAGCGCATCAAGGGCCTCAGCCTCACCTCCGCGCTCAAACATTTTCTTCGCGAAAGTTTTTCCCGCAACCGTAGCCTCTCGCAGAAAAATGTCGACACCTCGCTCATCGAACGCTTCCTCTATCCCAAATTCGGAGCCGGCCAGATGTGGGAACACGTCGCCTCGCTGGTGCTGCAAATGGGCGGGGAAATTCACTTGAACCGTCAGGTGGAACACGTTCATGTTGAAGCCGGAAAAATAATTTCTGTCACCGCCGCTTCCACCACCGATGATTCTCAAACATACTTCGGCGATTATTTTTTCTCCACCATGCCGATAAAAGATTTAATTCGCGCGATGGATGTAACTCCGCCCGCCAACGTCTGCGAAGTTTCTGAAGGCCTGCAGTATCGCGACTTCATCACCGTCGGCATCCTCGCAGAAAAATTACGCGTCAGCGAACCTCACGGCGGCACGTTGCGCGATACGTGGATCTACATTCAGGAGCCCGACGTTCAACTCGGTCGCCTGCAAATTTTCAACAACTGGAGCCCCTACATGGTCGCCGACCCGACCAAAGTCTGGATTGGCCTCGAGTATTTCTGCAATGAATCCGACGGCCTCTGGCAAATGCAGGACGATGCCTTGATGCGTTTCGCTGCGTCAGAACTGGAGAAAATCGGCATCCTCAAATTCGACGACGTGCTCGACGGCCATGTCGTTCGCGTGCCGAAAACCTATCCCGCATACTTCGGAACCTACGGTCGCTTCAACGAGCTCCGCAATTACATGGATGGATTTGAAAATTTATTTCTCGTCGGCCGCAACGGCATGCACAAGTACAACAATCAGGACCACTCCATGCTCACCGCTATGACCGCCGTCGACAATATTCTCGCGGGCATTACTGACAAAAATAATTTGTGGGAGATTAATACCGAGCAGGAATACCATGAACACAAGCCAAATGAAAACGGGGCCAGCTAACTCCGCCTCGCCACAGCCACGCGCGCAATCCCCTGCAGGTCCGGAATAAAATCAACCTCGCTCCAACCCTGTAGCAGCACGGCGATTTCTTCTTTCTGTCCCGCGCCAATTTCCATCATCAACCAGCCACCGCTTTTCAGCGCGTCCCAAGCCTGCGGAATCAATCGCTCGTAAATTTCCAATCCGCTCTCGCCCGCAAACAAGGCCAGCCCCGGTTCAAACTCACGCACCTGTGGATGTAACTGCTCGCGTTCGCCCAGTGCAATGTACGGCGGGTTGGAAACAATCGCATCAAAGCAGCGCCCGCGCACCGCACCCAACAAATCCGACCCAACCAACTCCACTCGCGCCGCCACGCCATGCCGCTCTGCATTGTGCTTCGCAACTTCTAGCGCCGCCGCAGAAATATCCAACGCAACTACGTGTGTCATCGGCAGCGTGTGCGCCAACGCAACCGCAATCGCGCCGGAGCCAGTGCCCACATCGGCCACACTTATGTTGCAGTCATGCGGCAACCGTTGCAGCGCAGCTTCCACCAGATGTTCCGTCTCGGGGCGGGGAATCAGCACGTCCCGCGTCACCCGCATGGGCAGTGCGTAGAACTCCTGCTCGCCAACAATATATTGAATGGGCTTTGCCGCAACGCGTTCGCGAATCATCGCCGCGTATTTCAATTCCTGCTCTGCGCTCAACTCGCGTTCCGGATGCGAAAATATTTCCGCCCGTTCCGCATCCAGCACATGCAGCAGCAGCAACTCTGCATCACGCGCGGCCTGTGCAGCTACTGCCGGCTCGGCTGCCAGCGTTTTGGTTGCCTGCTGCAACGCCTCGGCAACTTTCATCGCGTCACGCAGCCGTTTCAGCTTTCAACCGCTCGGCAGTGTCGTGCTCAATCAGCGCATCCACCACCGGCTGCAACTTGCCTTCGATAATCAAATCCAGCTGATGCAGCGTCAATCCGATGCGATGGTCCGTCAGCCGGTTCTGCGGAAAATTATAGGTGCGGATTTTTTCGCTGCGATCGCCGCTGCCCACTTGCTGCTTGCGTGCGCTGGCCATCGCCTGGTGCTGCTTCTCCATCTCGGCCTCGTACAGTCGCGCGCGCAAAACTCGCATGCCCTTCTCGCGGTTCTTAATCTGCGACTTTTCGTCCTGGCAACTCACCACCGTATTCGTCGGTATGTGCGTAATGCGCACCGCAGAGTATGTTGTATTCACCGACTGCCCGCCCGGTCCCGACGAACAGAATGTATCGATGCGCAGGTCCTTCGCTTCAATCTTCACGTCGACTTCTTCGGCTTCCGGCAACACCGCCACCGTAATCGCAGAGGTATGCACACGCCCCTGCGTTTCCGTCGCCGGCACACGCTGCACGCGATGCACGCCGCTCTCGTATTTCATCTGCGAATAAACGCGGTCGCCTTCGATAATCGCAATCACTTCTTTCAATCCACCCACGCCAGACTCCGACGAAGACAGCACTTCCACCTTCCAGCGATGCAGTTCTGCAAAACGCGTATACATGCGGAAAATTTCCGCGGCAAACAGAGAAGCTTCATCGCCGCCCGTGCCCGCGCGAATTTCCAGCACCACGTTCTTCTCGTCGTTCGGGTCCTTCGGCAGCAGCAGCACCTTCAACTCTTCTTCCACCACCGGCCGCTGCACTTCCAACTGCGCCAGTTCTTCCGCCGCCATCTCCGCCATGTCGGGGTCGCCGGCCATCGCCTTCGCTTCGGCAATGCCTTTTTCAATCGCCGCAAACTCGCGATACTTCTCCACCACCGGCTCCATGTCGCGCAACTGCTTGGCCAGTTTCTGGTAAGTCGGCTGGTCGCCAATCACCGCTGGGTCAGAGAGCTGCCCTGAGATTTCTTCATATTTATGTTCCAGTTGTTTCAATCGGTCCATCATAGTTTTTTCTCCAGCGTTCAGGCGCGGCGGTTCACTGCAGTCAATTTATTGTTTGGGATTTCTGGCAGGGTTGGGATTTCTGGCAGGGCAATACGGCGCGGCTGCAGCTAGGCAAGCGCGTGTGGCCATTCGAGTTGGGCCTGAAGGCAAATCATCATTAATAGGATAGCGCGAATCCGCCCGGCGATTCAGAAACTTCTCGCTAGTGCGAGTGGCCGTGGTGGGAGTGCCCATGTGCGTGCACCGGTTCCAGCGCCGCCGGAGAACTGCATCCGTGCGTCGTCTCGCAGCCGCGAATTTCAAACTGTATCGTGCTGTGGTGGATATGGAATTTCTCGCGCAGCGCTGCGTTAATGTGGTCCAGAATCACCGCACTCTCAGACAGCGGTATGTCGCCAATCGTCACGTGGCTGGCCAGCGCATGCGAGTGCGTTCCCAGGCTCCACACGTGCAGGTCATGCACATCCAGTACGCCTTCCACAGTTTGCATCGCCTCGCGCACTTCCGCCAGGCTCAACTTGTGCGGCGTTCCTTCCAGCAAAATATTCAGCGTCTCGCGAACAATTCCCATGGCGCTCCACATCACCATCGCCGCAATCAGCAGAGATAGTGCCGGGTCAATCCAGTTCTGTCCCGTCAGCAGAATCAGCCAGCCGCCCAGAATCACCGCTGCGGTGGAAAGCGTATCGCCCAGCATGTGCAGAAAAACGCTGCGGATATTCACGTCGCCGCTCAGCCGCCACAGTAGCGCGGCCACCACGCCGTTCATCAGCACGCCCACTGCGGCCACGCCCATCATCAGGTGCGGTTCCACGGCCACCGGCGCCTGCAGTCGCTGTACTGCGGTCACGCCAATCCAAACCGCCAGCACAATCAGCGTCAGCGCATTCACAAACGCAGCCAACACGCCGGCACGCTGGTATCCAAATGTTTTTTTATCGGTCGCCGGGCGCGACTGGAAATACACCGCCACAAACGAAAGCAGCAACGCCAGCAAGTCAGAAACATTGTGTCCCGCTTCAGACAGCAGCGCCAGCGAATGCGCGCGGATGCCCGCCACCACCAGCACGACG
>CAIZGA010000310.1 GCA_903932385.1 uncultured Acidobacteriota bacterium | reverse complement strand
GCGGTGCAACCGCAGGAAGTGCTGCCGCTGAACGAATATTTCGGATTGCATCCGGCGCTGGCCACCTTCAAGCCGCTGTATGACGCGGGCCACCTGGCGATTGTTCATGCGGCGGGATCGCCGGACATGTCGCGGTCGCATTTTGATGCGCAGGATTATATGGAGTCGGGCACGCCGGGAGTGAAGGTGACGGCGGACGGATGGTTGAACCGCGCCGTGGCAGCCGAAGGAAAAGTTGCCGGAGCGACTGCATTCCGCGCGATTGCGATGGGCGCGCAGGTGCCGCGGACGCTGGAAGGTGTGGCGCCGGCGGTGGCCATCAACGATGTGGCGAGTTTTTCTGTGGGTGGTCGCGGAGCGGTGGCGACGCCGGTGAGCAATGCATTTCAATCGATGTATGACGAAAGTTCCGACAGCCTGTTGCACACGGCGGGCGATGAAACTTTTGAAGCGGTGAAGATGTTGCGTGCGGCGAACCCCGCGCAGTACAGGCCGGCGGCGGGAGTGACGTATCCGGGCGGCGGGTTGGCAAACAGCCTGCGGCAGCTGGCGCAACTGATGAAGGCGAACCTGGGCGTGCAGGTTGCGTTTGCCGATGTGGGCGGATGGGACACGCACCAAAACCAGGGCACGGCGCAGGGACAACTGGCGGACCGGCTGCGGGAGTTCAGCGGAGCGATTGCCGCATTCTGGCAGGACATGGGCGCGGAGGCGGAGAACATCACGCTGGTGACGATGAGCGAGTTTGGCCGCACGGCGCGGCAGAACGGCACAGGCGGCACCGACCACGGGCACGCGAACGCGATGTTTGTACTGGGCGGCACGGTGCGCGGCGGAAAAATTTATGGCCGCTGGCCCGGGCTGGCCCCCGATCAGTTGAATGAGGGCCGCGATTTGGCGGTGACGACGGACTTCCGCCAGGTGCTGGCCGAGGCGACGGCGCACACAACGGGAATCCGGAACATGAGTAAAGTTTTTCCGGGCTACAGTTTTGACCGCACTGTGCCGTTAAGGTTTGTATGAGATTTGAGTTTGCCGGAACTATACTTCCCACGGTTTCGGTTTCTTTCAACCCCGCGTAATTACTCCTTCCTGCAATCCTCCCAATGCGGACCTGAAGTTTGGGTCCGCCCTTTCTTTTTAAGGGCAGGGAGTAGGGGATAGGGATTCGGGGTTAGAAAGGCAAAGCAGATCCCTTCGCTTTGCTGCGGGATGACAACTTGAAAAACAAGGTCAAAGAGGAGAGCGAAAGAATTCTAGCTTGGCTCGAATATCCCACCGATTGCGATACTGCTGCGATGGATGGGATATTCGGCGAAAAGCAATCACTGCTGGATGACGGAAAAGCAATCACCACTGGACTACGGTGCTGGTTGGCTGCGGTGGAGCGGGCGGAGCTGGGTCCGCGGGTGGTTTGAAGGCGGAGCCGGCGAAGGGCGAGGGTGTGCGCCTGCCCCACCAGAGGAGCATCGCGATGACGATGATGATTTGCAGGATGAGAACGAGGAGGCTGCCTTCGGGGCCGGTGGTGCCGCCGCTCCAATAGATGTTGCCGGCGGGATGGGCGGTGAGCAGGCGGCCGTGGGTGACGAGGCCGCTATCTGCGGTGCCGTAGAAATAACTTTCAGCCCAGTCCCACGCGGCGTGGAAGCCGATGGCCCACCAGAGCGAGCCGGTGTACCAGAGGCTGAGGCAGAAGACGAGCGCGATGACGCCGGCGGAGATGAGGCCGATGGGATTTTCTCCGGGGTTGCCCATATGCAATGTGCCAAAGCCAAAGGAGAGGATGATGGCTCCCCACCAGAAGCCGATGCCGCGGGTGAAGGTGGCCTGCAGGTAGCCGCGCGAGATGGATTCTTCCGCGAAGCCGACAGTGAAGAAAAGCAGTCCCCAGATGAACGCGAATTTTAGCGCGGAGAGATTGAAGACGGGGGCGGCTTCAAAAGTGAGGAAGCCGAGACGCCAGAGGCTGAGGACGAGGGCGGAGGCGCAGAGGAATCCCCAGAGAAGACCGTAGAGGAAACGCGGCAGGCGATGCGCGCCGGAATAGTTGTACGAGAGCAGAGGCTTTTCTTCAATGCGCGACATGACCCAGGCGGCGATGAACCAACTCCCGAGAAGCAGCGCTTCATTGATGGAGGCGAAGATGGGAGACATCTCATGCGGCGTGCTGTGCGGCAGGTGCTTGGCCAGCAGGCCGAGTATGGCGGAGAGGGTGATGATGCCGATGAGGAAGAGACCGATGAAGGTGAGGATGGACCAGCCGGCGCGCAGGCCGTGGCGACCGAGAAAAATGTTTTTGATGGGATGCGTTTGAGGGGAAGCGTTCTGTGTGTCCAAGCGGGTGTCTCCGTGAATCCAAATCATGATACGGCGTGTTGTGGCGGGGCGGGGAAAATCTTACGGGGTGAGCATGGCGGGTGGGAGGGAAAGATTGTCGTCGAGGAAGCGGGTGATGGCGGCGTAGAATTCTGCAGCGGCCTGTGCGGGCGTGACGGTGGCGGGGAGAGTGACTTCATGTTTGGGCGAAGCGGCGGCGTGGAAGAGTGCGGCGAGGGAGGGGTCGTCTGAAGATGCGAGCAGAAGTTTTGGCGTGGAGAGCGTGGCGAGCGTGGGCGCGATGGTGAATCGCTCGTGGAAAAGCAGGGCGGTGGGCAGGAGGCGGGAGCGGGAGTCGTGCGCGGCGACGGCGAGAAGATTGACCGGAGGATTGCGCAGGATGACGGCGGGCATGGCCTGATGCGCTGCGGCGAGGCGAGCGGCGAGAGTGGCGCCGATGCCGTCTCCGAAGGCGATGATTTGCGTGGGGAGAATGTGGCGTGTCTCGACGAGGTAGTTGAAGGCGGCGGTGGAGTCTGCAGCGAGAAGGGCTTCAGAGGGATGCTGTGCGGCGGAGTTGCCGTAGCCGTGATAGTCGATGGCGAAGAGGTTGATGCCGAGCGAGTGCAGCGAATGCAGCGTTGGGAGCGTGTCTGCGAGGGAGCCATCACCAGAGTGGAGATAGAGGAGGGTGAAGTTGGCGTAGCGCGAGTTTGGGTCGGCGGGAATCCACCAGCCGGTGAGCTGGGGTTGGCCGGTTGCATCGACGCCGAAGCGGATGGGTTCGTAGGCGGAGGCCGGCGTGGCGGCGACGATGTGCGAGGGATGCAGGACGACTTGCCATTGGCCGAAGTAGAAGAGCGTGGCGTAGATGAGGTAGAGCATCAGCGCCATGGCGGCGAAGGTGAGGACGAGTGCGCGGAGGAGCCAGGCGGCGGGAACGTCGTCGTAGATGTGGGGTTCAGCGGGAGTGGCGGCGGGTTGGGGAGCGGCTTTGCGTTTGGACATGACAATCGGCAGAACAGAATCATTTGAAGCGGCGACACTTTGAATCTAGCATGAGAGAGAGAAGAAAAACGGAACGGGAGCGGGAATGGGGACGAAGATTAAGTTGTGCGCGCTGGGGGAAGTGCCGCGTGAGAACTCCGTGAGCGAGATGACGGCCGACGGACGCAAGCTGTGTGTGGCGAATGTGGGCGGAAAATTGCACGCGATGGAAAATGATTGCCCGCACCGGCTGGGGCCGCTGGGCGAAGGCACGGTGGAGGACGGGCTGGTGCTGTGTCCGTGGCACGCCTGGGGATTCAATCCGGCGACGGGCGAGTGCAGGGAGAGTCCGCAGGCGAAGGTGAAGACGTATGTGGTGGAAGTTGCGGGCGAAGACGTGATGGTGGAGTTGGAGTAGGTATACGGATTGGTGCGGGACGCAACTTTCTGCCGCGGCGCGCGTCTGAAACGATAGGATGTTGGCAAGGCGAAGTAAATTTTTCGGGAGCAGGAGCGGGCAGATGAGAAAATTTTTCAAGGCAATGGGAATGATGGCGGTGCTGGCGATTGTGCTGGGTGCGGTGACGAATGCCGAGGCGGCGACGAAACATCGGAAGCACCATAAGCATCATCACAAGCATCATACGGCGTAGGAGCAGAAAGTCAGATGCAGGGGTTAGGGGCTAGGTGTTAGGGATTAGAAGAGCAACTGCAACTGCAAAAGCAACTACAACTGCAAAAGCAACTACGACTGCAACTGTACGAGCAACAGCAGAAGGTACTTCAAAAGCAAAAGGCCCGGAGCGATGAACGCTTCGGGCCATTTTGTTGAATGCGAAGGGATTAATACTTCACGATTTTGGAGAACGAGGTTGCGTCGAGTGAGGCGCCGCCGACGAGAGCGCCGTCGATATCGGGCTGCGACATGAGCGAGGTGGCGTTCTCCGGCTTGACGCTGCCGCCGTAGAGGATGCGGACGGCGGAGGCGGTTGCGTCGTCGAGCAATTCGGCGACGGTGGAGCGGACGACGAGGTGGGCCTCCTGCGCCATTTCCGGCGTGGCGGTTTTGCCGGTGCCGATGGCCCAGACGGGCTCATAAGCGATCACGGTTTCCACCATTTGCTCCTTGGTCAAGCCCGCAAGACTGCCGCGCACCTGGGTTTCGAGCACTTTTTCCATCTGGCCGGACTCGCGTTCCGCGAGGGTTTCGCCCACGCACACAATCGGCTTGAGGGAAGCCCCGTGCACGGCGGCCGCTTTTTTGGCAATCAGGGCGTCCGTTTCTTTTTGATATTGGCGGCGTTCGCTGTGCCCGAGAATCACGTAGCGGACGGAGAATTCCTTGAGCATACCGGCGCACACTTCGCCGGTATGCGCGCCGAAATTGTTTTCGCTCATGTTCTGGGCGCCGAGCTTGATGTGGGAATCCAGAATCTCGCGGGAGACGGATTCCAGCGCAGTGAATGGCGGGCAGACCACGATGTCCACTTCCT
>CAIZGA010000309.1 GCA_903932385.1 uncultured Acidobacteriota bacterium | reverse complement strand
CGTCGTGCTTCTTCTCGCTCAGCGCTTTCACAATCCTGCCCACGTCCTGCGACTTGGCCCGCGTGGTAATCAGCAGCGCGTCGTCTGTCTCCACGATGACCAGGTCCTCCACGCCCAGCAGCGCCACCATTTTCCCCGGCGCGTATACATAGTTGCCATGCGCTTCCATCGCCAGCGTCTCCGCCGCTTCGGTGATGTTCTCCGCGCCCGGCCTCTGCGCCAGCTTGTGCGCATACAACGCCGCCCATGACCCCAAATCATTCCAGCCAAACTCCGCCGGCAGGCAATAGATGCCCGTCTCCGCACGCGCCGAACGCGGCTCAATCACTGCATAATCCAGGCTGATGTTGTCGCACACCGGATACTGCGCGGCAAACGTCTCGGCAAATTTTTCCGTTCCCCATGCCGCGGCAATCGTCTCCACCGCCTTCGCCCACTTCGCGCAATGCAGCCGGGTCGCATTCGCCAGCGTCTTCGCCGTGCACAGAAACACGCCGCTGTTCCACAGATAATTTTTTGCCGCCACAAATTCCGCCGCGCGTTTCGCGTCCGGCTTCTCGGTGAACCGCCGCACGCTCTTCGCCGCAATCCCCGCCACCGTCGCCTCGCCACTCAGCTCGATATATCCGTAGCCGGTTTCGGCATGCGTCGGTGTCACGCCCAGCACAACAATGTTGTCTCCCGCCGCCGCCACGCGCGCGCCCTGCTGCAGCGCCGCAGTAAATTTTTTCTGGTCGCCCACCACATGGTCGGCAGGGAAGATGCCAATCACCGCATCCGGATCATTTCGCTCCAGCAGCATCGCCGCCAGCGCCGCCGCCGGTGCCGTGTTCCGCGCCGCCGGTTCGCGCAGGATTTTTTCCGCCCTCAACTGCGGCAGTTGTTTTTCTATCGTCGCCGCCAGCCCGTCGTTGGTGATGACCCAGATGTCTTCCGCCGCGGCCAGCTGCGTCAGCCGCTCCACCGTCTGCTGGATCATCGTCTGCTCGCCGTCCAACGCCAGCACCTGCTTGGCGCGCGTGCGTCGGCTGCGCGGCCAGAAGCGCGTCCCGCTGCCCCCGGCCAGGATCACCGGTACCAGCCGCGGATTGTTTTCAGGCTTGCTCATGCAGGTAGCAACATCGTATCGGAATTGTGCTTCGCTGTGTCCACGCCTGTGTCGGTTGTTTTGGTTTACTGCGGCATCGCGCGTACGATGGTCACCGGCTCGCTCGCATGCAGCGCAAACTCCGGCGATGCGGCCGGCACAATCACCACCTGCGCCTTCGCCAGCGATACCGTGCCAAAGTCTCCGCGAATCTCGCCCGCGCCCGCCATCACAAACAGTATCTGCACCGTGCCCTGGTGATGCGCTTCCCGCACGCAGGGCTCACCCGGCTTCACGTCAAATTTCTCCACGCGGAAATACTGCGCGTCCATCAGCACCGTCAGGCCGTCTTTGCGGACCTGCGCCGGCTTTAGCCCCGCGTCCGTCTTCAGCCGCATCGCTTCAAATGCTTTTTCCAGATGCAGCTCCCGCCCGCGCCCGTAGTCATACATGCGGTAGGTCAGGTCGCAATTCTGTTGCGTCTCCAGCAGCACGCAGCCCGGCCCAATCGCGTGCACCGTTCCCGCATCCACAAAAAACATGTCGCCCGCGTGTACCGGCAGCCACTCCAGCAGGGACTCCAGCGTCTCGTTCGCAATCGCCGCCCGCACGCCTTCCACCGTCGCTTCCGGCTTCAGCCCCAGCGCCACAGATCCGCTCGGTGACGACTCCAGCGCATACCAGCACTCCGTCTTGCCGCGCGGGTCGCCGTACTTCTGCGCCATCTTGTCGTCGGGATGCACCTGCACGCTCAGCTTTTCATTCGGAAACAAAACCTTCATCAGCAAAGGGAACTGTGTCCCCTCCGCCGCGCCCAGCACCACCTGCGAGTTCCCGCGTGTGATCCCGTCCAGCGTCTGCCCGGCCAGCGGCCCGGTCTCGGCCACGCACATGTCGCCCGTCAGCCACACTTCGCCAATCGGGTCGGAG
This sequence comes from uncultured Acidobacteriota bacterium, assembly GCA_903932385.1. Taxonomy (GTDB): domain Bacteria; phylum Acidobacteriota; class Terriglobia; order Terriglobales; family Acidobacteriaceae; genus CAIZGA01. Next base: position 305 of record CAIZGA010000309.1, on the reverse strand, counting down.
TCGCCCGGCACCTTGAAGTCATACCACGGCTTCAGGCAGCGAACGCCCCAGATGCGTTTGTCAAAATGCGGCTGCAGGCGGAACGGCGCCAGACTCGTCAACATATTCTCTGTCATCTCTCTGTTTTCGTGAATGCCCTAGCTCAGCTTCGCGAAAAATTCCCGCATCCGCTTCACGCCCTCGGCCACCGTTGCATGGCTCACCGCATAGCTCAGCCGGATATGTTCCGCCGTGCCAAACGCCTCGCCCGGCACCGCCACCACATGCGCTTCGCTCAGCAGCTTCGCCGCCACATCGGCTGCGGT
>CAIZGA010000308.1 GCA_903932385.1 uncultured Acidobacteriota bacterium | reverse complement strand
GGAGTAGGCGGCGATGGCGAGGATGGCCTTATCGTCTGCGGTGAGTTGCAGCGCGCCGAGGCCGCGGTCGGGATCGGCGAGTGCGTCGCGCAGCAGGCCGAGCAGGTCGTCATCGGCCAATGCTTCAAGAACGTAGACGCGGCAGCGGGAAAGCAGCGCGGCGTTAATTTCAAAGGAAGGATTTTCTGTTGTCGCGCCGATGAGACGGATGGCGCCGCGTTCGACATAGGGAAGAAAGGCATCCTGCTGCGCTTTGTTGAAGCGATGAATTTCATCGACAAAGAGAATGGTGCGAGTGCCGAACTCGGCGGCCTTTTCTGCTTCGACCATCACCTGCTTGATTTCCTTGATGCCGGAGAGCACGGCGGAAAACTCAATGAAGCTGGCGCTGGTGGTGTGGGCGACGATTTTTGCGAGCGTGGTTTTTCCGACTCCGGGCGGCCCCCAGAAAATCATGGAAGCGGCATCATCATTTTCAAGCTGGAGGCGGAGCGGTTTGCCGGGCGCGAGGAGTTGCTGCTGGCCGCGAAATTCTTTCAGCGTACGCGGACGCATGCGTTCTGCCAGCGGGGGCGTGACGGCAGTTGCGTTGGCGCGGTCGGCGGGAGATGCATCAAAGAGCGACATCGGCGGCTCCGGCGGCGGGAGTGGCGGCGGATTTTGCGGCGCGTTGGCGGGCGGCTTCGTAGAGCAGCAGAGAGCCAGCGATGGCGGCGTTGAGCGACTCCACCGGGCCCGGCGTGGAGAGCGTGATGTGCGCGAAGGAACGCGCCATGGCCGCAGGAGAAATTCCGGCGCCTTCATTGCCGATGATGAGCAGCGATGGCAGTGTGAGGTCGACCGATGTGACGGGCAGGCCGCCCGAGGGAACGGCCGCGTAAATCTTGACTCCGCGCGATGCGAGAGCGGTGAGGTGGTCAAGCTGGCCGGGCACGACTTTGACGCGGAAGGCGGAGCCGGCGGAGGCGCGCAGGGATTTCTGGTTCCACGGACTGGCGGTGCCGGGGAGCGCGAGAATGCCGGTGGCCCCGAAGGCCTCTGCCGAGCGAACGAGCGTGCCGAGATTGCCGGGGTCCTGCAGTGCGTCGAGCGCGAGCAGCAGCGGAGATGTGGAAGTTGCGGCGGATGATTCTGCAGGCAGGATGTCGTCAATGGCAAAATGCGGCGGGGCGATGAGCGCCGCGATGCCCTGCGGCGACTCGGTTCCGGCAGCACTGCGGAAGGCGTCATCGGAGAGCAGATGGATGGGCGCGGCACCGCTGCGTTTGAGATGCGCGAATTCGTCGGCATGTTTTTGCGATGCGGTGACGGAGAGAAAGATGGAGTCGAGGACGATGCCGCTGCGCAATGCTTCGGCGATAAGATGGCCGCCTTCAATTGCCACCAGGCCCTGACTGAGGCGACGATTGCCGCTGATGGCCGCGCGCAATTGACGCACATGCGCGTTCTGGCGGCTGGTGATGGGTTCGGCGGGATGTGCGTGGCTCTCCACAAATGGATTCTACGCTGATGAGAGCAGGAAGATGTTGGCGCGGGAACGGGCGCAAAAAATTGCTGCCGCGATGCATTCTGGGGAGACATGCAGCGCGGCAGCGCGGGGGAGAAACCAACAACGTACATCTACAAAGAAATATGTTTAGCTGTCTTTGCGCAGCAGAGGCTCGAAGGCCGCTTTGTGGTGGCGGAGAACGATGATGTAAAGGATGACGATGACTGCGGCGAGGCCCAGGCCAGAGGGCGCAAGAATCGCGTGGTAGAGGAAGATGTTGACGATGATGGGACCAAGCAGTGTGAGGCCGAGCGCCACGTAGCGGTTGAAGAGCAGCAGCAGCGAGCTGATTACTTCAAGAATGGCGACGACAGTGATGATGCGTGCGGTCATCAGGTCAACGTAATACTGCAGCGCAAAGCCGGTGGGCAGGGGCAGCGGCAGGAAGGG
>CAIZGA010000307.1 GCA_903932385.1 uncultured Acidobacteriota bacterium | reverse complement strand
GTCCCTCACGGTCAGCCCAGATCTCCACTCACCAGCAGTCCGTATGCTGCGATGGAGCATCATGAGTTGTTGCAACTCATCGACGACCTGAGCGATGAGCGGGCGCGGGCGCGTTTTCGTGAAGGCATCTGGATGGCGTTGTTTGCCCACCTGGTCTTCTTCGCGCTGCTCTACTTTGTGCCGGCGTGGATATTTCATGGCGTGAAGATCATCAACCCGATTGATGCGATGCGCCAGCACGACAAGGAAATATATCTTGACCTGCCGCCGGAAGTAGCCAAGAACATGCAGAAGCAGCACAACACTGCAAAGACGGCGAACAAGGCGCTGGACCAGAAGACCATTCAGCAGTTGCAGAAGATGCAGCAGCAGGCGGATGCAGAAGCCGCCGCGCGCGCCGCCGCACAGCCGCAGCCTGCTGCACCGCCGCCGCCGCAGGAAGCCAAGAACGAACCGCAGTTGCCGATGCCGGAAGCCCCGCATCCGCAGAGCAATGCGCTGCCGGACATGCCGATGCCGCAGAACCACGCCGCGTCGGCACAGGCCAATAACGAAAGCGACGCCTTCAACAACCAGATTCGCTCGGCCGCACACGCCGCCATCCAGGGCAACGGCAACCGCAATTACAGCGGCAGCGTCGGGCCCAACTCGCGGGGCGTTGGCGCGGGCATGCAGATCCTGACCGACACGCAGGGAGTAGACTTTGGGCCATACATGGAGCGGTTGCACTACATTGTGCAGACTGCGTGGGACCCGTTGATTCCCGAGTCCGTGAAGCCGCCGCTGTTGAAGCAGGGCGTGGTGGGTATCCGCTTTACGATTGATAAGAGCGGAAAGCTGGCACACATCGTGCTGGAAACGCCCTCGGGCGACGTGGCGCTGGACAAGGCCGCGTGGGGCGCCATCATCGGGCCGCAGCCGTTTCCGCCGCTGCCGCATGAGTTTCCGGGGAAATCGATTGAGATCCGCGGAGCATTTTTGTACAACACACCGCTGCAGTAAATCGGCGGCGGGCGAGAAAAATGTCTGCGGGAAGATTTAGTCTAGAGCTATGAGCGAATACAGCCCCAATGAAAAAGCACAGCTACGAGCCATGCGGCAGCGCGAGACGAAAATCATTATGCGCGGCATTTTCTGGATAGCGGTGCTGGTGCTGGCGTACATTCTGGGACGCGCGATCTGGTACCAGCTGATGCCGACCCAGTGGTGGCGTGAATGGTAGCAGCCGCCAGCGGCGACCCGCTGCTGTTGGCGATTGTCGGCCCCACGGCCAGCGGTAAAACTGCGCTGGCAGTGTCTCTGGCAGAAAAATTCCACGGAGAAATCGTCAGCTGTGATTCCGTCGCGGTGTATCGCGGCATGGAAATCGGCACGGCCAAACCCAGCGCCGAAGAACGTTCTCGCGTGCCGCATCACCTGATTGACATTGTTGAACCCAGCACGGCCTACACCGCCGGCGACTACAGCCGAGACGCGCGCACGGCGATTGCGGAGATCCGCAGCCGTGGCGCGATGCCGATTGTGGCCGGAGGCACGGGGCTGTATCTGCGTGCGCTATTGGAAGGCTTGTTTGCCGGGCCGCAGCGGAATGAATCCCTGCGCGAAGAATTGCGCGAAGCGGTGGAGGCCGACGGGCCGCAGGCACTGCATGCGCGGCTGAAGGTGCTGGACCCCGCCTCAGCGGAAAAAATCCACGAGAACGACACGCCGAAGATTATTCGCGCGCTGGAGATTTGCCTTTCCATGCAGCAGCCGATGAGCGCGGCGTGGATGCAGGGACGCGATCCGCTGCTGGGATACCACATTGTGAGGATTGGTCTGGAACCGCCGCGCGAGCTGCTGAAGGAACGCATCAACCAACGTGCCGCAGCAATGTTTGAGCAGGGATTAGTGGAAGAGACGCGCGGGCTGGTAGAGCAATTCGGCGAAGATTGCCGACCGCTGACATCGCTGGGCTATGCGCAGGCGGTTGCGGTGCTGCGCGGCGAGACGGAAGTGGCATCCGCCATCAAGCTGGCGCAGGCCGGGCATCGCCAGTATGCAAAACGCCAGCGCACCTGGTTCCGAAGAGAACCGGAGGTGCACTGGCTGCAAGGGTTTGGGAATGAGGCGGAGACGATTGTCTCCGCGATACGCGTGGTGGAGAATGCGAGGTTATTCGCCTGATGCGGGCGGCGTAACAGCAGCGGCTGCCGGTGATGCAACTGCAGGCTTGTCGGTTGCGGGCTTCTTGGGGGCAACCGGCTGCTCCTTGCGTGAGGGAGCGATGATGGCGTGCAGAATGGTGCCTTCCATGCGCGGCATGAACTCAACCAGACCGGCTTCGCCGATGTCCTGAATGATGCGGTTGATGATGTTGTAGCCGAGCTCGCGGTGGGCCATCTGGCGGCCGCGGAAACGCAGGGAAATCTTAACCTTGTCGCCGTCGTTCAGGAAGCGGACCGCCTGGTTCTTCTTGGTCTGGTAGTCATGCTCGTCCACGGTGACCGAGAACTTGACCTCTTTGACCACAATAACTTTTTGCTTCTTGCGGGCGGCGCGGTCGCTCTTTTCCTTCTCGTAGAGAAACTTGCCGTAGTCCTGAATGCGGCAGACCGGCGGCACGGCGGTGGGAGAAACCTCCACCAAATCCAGACCACGCTCCCGCGCCATTTTCAGCGCGTCAAAGGGAGTCAGGATCCCCAACTGGTTACCGCTTTCATCAATGACGCGGATTTCGCGGGCGCGAATCCTCTCATTGGTACGAATACTGGCCTTGGCAGAACGCTTGTCGATGATAATCCTCCAAAAGATGGCGGCGTGCGTGAATATAGCACCCGCAACCGGAGTATATCACCGCGCCAACAGCGGTTTCTGGACCCAACGGGGCCGTTGCGGCGGTAGCGACCGGCAGCGGGGCCGATTTGAGACCGCCGATGCACAGGCGGGTTCCACCCTGCCGCACGCGGGGGGAAGCATGATAGCCTGACGTGGCTGAATTTCTTTCCCTGGCCAGGCATATGTACGGAGGCAAGATGAAACGACGCATTCTGCTGGTGGACGATGAAGTGGCTGTGCTGCTGACGCTGAAGGCCGTGCTGGAAATCAACGGCTTTGAGGTGGAAACGGCAGCCTCAGCCCGCGAGGCGCGGCACCTGCTGGTGACCCGCGAGTTCCACATGGTAGTCACCGACATGCGCATGGAAAGCGACAGCGCCGGTGCGGAGGTAATTGAGTACGCGCTGAAGGCGCCGAGCCGCCCCGCCATCGCCATGCTGACCGCCTTCCCCGTAGCCGAAGAAGACTGGCGCGACCTGGGCGCCGACCAGATGCTGGTGAAGCCGATGAACACCCACGTGCTGCTGCAGCAGATTGAGCAGTTGCTGTTGTCGCATGAAGCGAAGAAGCAGCAGGCGATTCTGGATGCTGCCAAACCGCAGAAGCCGGTGACGAAGAAAGCGGCGGCGGCGAAAAAAGTGGCGGACAAGAAATCTGCTGCGAAGAAGGCCGCTACGAAAAAGAAGGTTCCGGCCAAGCCGAAGTGGGCCAAGGCCAAGACGCCGAAGAAATCACTCTCTGGAAAAGGACGCACCGGCAAGGCGCGTCGCGGCAAGAAGACCGGGCACCGGTAACACTCGCAATCGGGACACAGAAAAAACTGGCGGCAGATTACGCTGCAGTTCTGATGCCGCTGTTCGCTGGCCAATCGCTACAGACCCAGACTTGTCGAACTCAGGCCAGATATTTCAGGCTTGGGCCTGCTGCTGCGTTTCGATGGGCGGAATCTCCACCGACATGGGCGCTTTTTTCTGCTGGAAACAAACGCGGCAGAGGACCGGGCGGCCTTGTGTCGGCTTGAAAGGCACTGTGGTTTCCTGGTTGCAGGCCGAACAGACGGTACGCGTCTCGGTGCGCAGGCTGCCGGTGGGCGCATCACTGCCGGCCTTTGCAGGTCCAGCTGCGCGTTTTGCCTTGCACGGCTTACAACGCTTGGGATCATTCTTAAACTGCTTGTCGTGAAAGAAAACCTGTTCGCCGGCGGTGAAAACGAAATCGCCGTCGCAATCGCAACACTTTAGAACGCGGTCCGTAAACTGCATGCCAAGCCTCCAGAAGCTGGTTCAAATAAAGCTGTGCGCTGACCAGCAAAGTGATTGCTGATAGAGACACTTCGAGCGTGCCGGTCTAGCTCCAGCTGTACTGTGTGTTCAGGGCCCGCCGCTTTGTAGCGGCTAACAAATCAGTTAATGAATACGGTGCTGCTATTTGCTGCTGTGCGGTCGCCAGGTTTGGCAAGCCGAAAATAACTAAAGTCGTGGAGGGGGTTGTTGTGGATGTTGCCGGAGCCACCCGGGAGGGCAGCTCCGAAAGTTGGAAACCAGGGGCTCTTTGCCGCTGGTTCGGGAGTGGTTAATCCTGCTCCCTGCGGGCCTTCTTGCGGTTGCGTTTCCGCGCCAAAGCCTCTTTTACGCGCTTCTTCTCACCTGGTTTCAGGTAATACGAATGGCGTTTGACTTCCTTGATAATGTCTTCCTGCTGCACCTTACGCTTAAAGCGACGGAGCGCATTTTCAAGGGGTTCGCCTTCCTGCACTCGAACCTCTGCCAATTGAAATACACCTCCAAGTCGTCCCAAAGGGGATGCATTAACTTTACTTGAAAATGTTGTCAATTGTTCAGAGGGTAGCGGAAAGTCTATACAAATTTCGTAAAAATGGGCGTGTACGGCAGAAAAAATGCCTCAATAATGAGGCAATCCTGCCATGCGCCTCGCATCCACTACAATTTCATGCAGAGGCAGACCGCAGAATTATGATCCGCAGCTACAAGGGAACCACGCCGACGATACCGGCCAGTTGCTACGTGGATATCTCCGCGCAGGTGATTGGCGATGTGGTGCTGGGGGAAAACTCCAGTGTTTGGATGAACGCGGTGGTGCGTGGCGATGTGCACTCCATCCGCATTGGAAAAAACAGCAATGTGCAGGACTGCGCGGTGCTGCACGGCCAGCGGAACCTCTACTCGGTGACGATTGGCGACTGGGTGACTATCGGCCACAACGCCACGGTGCATGGCTGCGTGGTGGAAGATGCCTGCCTGATTGGCATGGGTGCGGTGATTCTGAATGGCTCGCACATCGGCGAAGGATCCATCATTGCCGCCGGCGCAATTATTCCAGAGAAGACGATTATTCCACCGCGGTCGCTGGTGGCTGGCGTGCCGGGCAAGGTTCGACGCGAACTTAGCGACAAGGACCGCGAACTCATCATGATGTATGCGAACAACTATCTCGACTACACAAAGATTTATCTGGCCGAGCCGAAGTAAACCATCACAAACAAACTATTGCGTGGCGGCGATGGCTTTCGCTACCAGCTTGCGCACGTGTTCGATGCGTTCCGGCGTGACCGGATGGCCTTCTGCAGCTGCGGAGTAGGCGGTCATTGCGCCGACGCTGTCTCCGGGGCGGTGTGTGCCCTGAAACATGAGCAGGCGACCCAGAGCGCCGGCGGCGCTGGCGGGGTTGTAGCCGGAGCGGCAGATCATGGTGAAGGCAATATCGTCGGCACGCATCTCGCAGGCGTTCTGCTGCGCGGCATCGCTGATGGAATGCGCGACGGAGCGGCGGCCGGCGGCGGTGCGGCAGGTGTCATCCAGCAGATGGCCGACTTCATTGGCGATGAGGAAAGCGAGTTCGCCCTCGG
>CAIZGA010000306.1 GCA_903932385.1 uncultured Acidobacteriota bacterium | reverse complement strand
CGTTGCGGGCGATATTTGCGTGCCAGGACTAAATGCGCCATCGTATCGTTCCATCCTCAGGGCGGCGTTGCGTGGTTGGCCTGAAGGGTTGATTGTATCGCCACGCAGAAGTCTATTGCCACACAGCCTGTGGAAGGCTGGGGCTTAGTTCCATTACAGTCGATTTCAACTTCAACGTGATTTGGATTTTGTTGGTTGCTTCTTTGATTTTGTTGCCGATTTTTTTACAACCTTGCCGCGCGGCTTGACCAGCTTCTTTGCGGCGGCACGCTTCTTGGCGGCCAGCTTTTTCTTCGCCGCCACTTTTTTCCGCCGCTTCACTTCTTCCTCGCCCAGCATGGTGCCGCGGCATTTCTTCGCGCCGCAGTAGCAGCGCATGTCGTCGTCATCGCTGTCGTAGAGGTTGTATTCGTAGGTCAGTTCTTCATCGGCGGCAATGTCGCGCACGGCCACTACATAGATGCGTTCGTCCTCTTCCTGCGTTTCGCAGTTCGGGTCGCAGGAGTGGTTGATGAACATGGCCTGTCCAAAACCGTCAATTACTTTGTCGCCGTTTCCCACGCAGAAAAGGTAGGTCACAAACCGGTCCTGATAGAGGATGTCCGCCTTGTCCTTGGGTACACGCTTACCGCCATACTCCACCACGCGTTCACCCTTGCGGATGGGAGTAGTTGTGTAGCAACCGGCGGCGTGAATGGCGGAGGAACGGATAATTAATGCCATGAAGCAGTGTGGCCTTTCATTTCTTTTGCTGGCGGTTGTGGGGGCCGGGTCAAAAAAAATCGAACTGTGAATGTAGCCGAAGTATACCAATTCGCCACAAACAGATTCGACGCATCTTTCCTGCGCCACATCCGTCTACACTAGGGAGAGGGAGTTTTCTTGCAGATGCGGCACACATTCCACCCATGGGGAAGGTTCTGCGCGGCGACTTGCCTGTGCCTGCTCGCCACTTGCGCGCTGGCGCAAAGCACTTTGCCTGCATCGCCGGCTCCATCGCAAGCCCCGGCAACGCAACCCGCATCCACTGTGCCTCCAACAACTGCTGCAGGCGCTGAAGAAAACACCACGAACGGCGCAGCCACTTCCAACCAGTTTGCATTTCCTGAGGAAGAGTCGCGCAAGGCCGCCGATGCCGTCAAACGTGGCGAGAATCCAATCCCTGTGCCGGTGGTTGCACCCCCACCCCCCCCACCGCCAACGGAAGTTGCCCCGTCCACCAGCGAGCCCGCCGAAACTTCATCCACGCCGCCGGGCAAATTGATTCTGCCCAAGCTGCCGATGATTACCACGCACGATGTAGGTGCTGAGGGCCCCGACGCGCCCAAGGACAACGGCTACAGTTCCAGCCGCGACCCTGACGATGACAATGCCGATGCCACTCCGGCCAACGCGAAAGATAAAAAAGCACCCAGCAGCCCGCCGGATGACTCTGACCCATCACGGCGCCAGTTGAAGATTACAGATGCCGGCAGCAGCGGCGCGGCCCCGACGCATCGCATTGAAGAAGATGAAAAGGTCGGCGATTTCTACATCGACACCGGCAACTACATGGGCGCGTATCTGCGATTCAAGGACGCGGTTGCCTTTGCGCCGCAAGATGCCTATGCGCATTTTGGCATTGCGGAAAGTGCACGCCGACTGGGCAAGGTAGACGAAGCCATTCAGAATTTTCAGCTGTATTTGAAGTTGGATCCCGGCGGAGAAAAAACTCGTCAGGTCACGCATGAACTCAACGAACTGACCAAGTCACAGCCACAAACAAAATAATTCCTTAGCGCAGAAATTGCATGTACCAGGCGAGAATCTGGTTGCCGACCACTATCGCAACCAGACCGCCGATGGCGAGAAAACTACCGAAGGGGACTGCGTTCCTGCGGTTGGCCCAAGCGGCATTGCTGCTGAATGATTTGCCGCGCATGGCAACATACGCCGCATACATCGTGCCCACAATACACGCCGCCAGAAATGCCAACGCCGTCAACCGCAGGCCCAGAAATGCCGTCAGCATCGCGGTCATTTTCACATCACCTAGCCCCATGCCTTCGCGGCGTCGGACCAGACGATAAATCCAGCGCATCAGTAGCAGCGATGCGGTAACGAGAATGATCCAGCCCAGCCGATGCAGCACAATCTTTTCCGGTGTCGTGGCGTAGACCGTACCCGCATCCGCAGGCAGGGAGACCGTTCCCGCAGCCAGCAGCAGCACACCCATCAAACCGCCGCCCAGTGTGAAGGCATCCGGCAGCAAGCCATCGCGCGCATCCATCAGCATCAGGCCAATCAGTAACCAGCCCAGCAGCGTGTAGCTGATGGCCGCCATCGCCGCGTCGGCACCCGTACCGAAATAACCCACTCCAAACTGCACCGCGCAGAAGAGAAACCAAAGACACACGGCCAACTCCACCAGCGGATACATGATTGATATTGGTTTGCGGCAGGCGCGGCAGCGGCCACGCAACAGAAACCAGCTGAGGATGGGAATGTTTTGCCACGCACGTACCGGCGTGTTGCACTGCGGACATTGCGAACCAGGCCGCACTACAGACTGACCCTTCGGCATCCGCACAATGCAAACGTTCAGGAAGCTGCCGCAGGCGAGCCCCAGCATCGCAGGGAACAACAGCAACCAGAGCGGGAAGGGTAGATTCATGGGCTTGTGCGGGACGTCGGTCTGTCGCCAGTATATTCCGCGGGGCCGAATTTAACTCCAGTTGCCAGAAATCATTCGCGGTCTGGCCCACCCATTGAGGCCAGATAATTGAGGACAATTTTTCAGTCCAGGGGCTACAATTCGTGCATGCTGGTTGATGCTCGTGGAGTTGCACAGGCTATCAACTCGGGCGCGATCGTCCCCAACTTCCAACCGTTGATCGAATTACGCAGCGGAAGTCTGGCGGGCTTTGAGGTGCTGGCACGTTGGCAGCACCCCGAGCAGGGGGACGTTTTGCCTCCAAATTTCATCAGCATCGCCGAACAGACCGGCCTCATTCTGCCGCTAACGCATCAGTTGTTAAGAAAGTCGCTGGCTGCAGTCGCCAACCTGCCACGGCAATTGACGCTCTCCATCAACATCTCGCCCACCCAACTGCATGACCTCACCCTGCCGCAGCAGATTCAGCAAATCGCCGAAGAAACCGGATTCGACCTGACGCGGCTGATTATCGAAATTACAGAAACCGCGTTGGTGGATGACATCGCCACGGCGCAGAGCATTGCCGCAGGGCTTAAATCGCTCGGCTGTCGGTTGGCGCTGGATGATTTCGGCACTGGCTACTCCAGCCTGCAGCATCTTCATGCACTGCCGTTTGATGAAATCAAGGTG
>CAIZGA010000305.1 GCA_903932385.1 uncultured Acidobacteriota bacterium | reverse complement strand
GCCAACCTCACGCTGGAATGGATAGGTGCCATCCCCGGAAAACGAGAGAGCCGGCGATTTGTTGGTGACTATATCCTTACCCAGAAAGACATCGTCGAACAGCGCACGCACTTCGATGCGGTTTCCATGGGCGGCTGGGCGATTGATATCCACCCGGCCAAAGGCGTTTACAGTGCCGCGCCACCCTGTACGCAATGGCACGCCAAAGGCGTATATCAGATACCGCTGCGCTGTATGTACAGCAGCAACATTGATAATTTATTTCTTGCCGGACGCATTCTCAGCGCATCTCATATCGCATTCGGCTCCACGCGCGTCATGCTCACTTGTGCCCATAATGCACAGGCCGTCGGTATGGCGGCGGCGCTTTGCAATGAAAATAAAATTCTTCCGCGGCATCTGATTGACGGAAAGCATCTCGAATGTCTGCAGCAGCGTCTGCTGCGCAGCGGCCAGCATATCCCCGGCGTCGCTGCGTGTGATCCGCTAGATCTGGCTCGTATAGCCACGGTCACCGCCAGCAGCGCATTGCGAATCGATGCGCTGCCCGACTGTGGCGATATTGCAGAGGCAGTTACGCCCGTCGCATTGCTCGTGCCGTGTATGGCCGGCCCCCTACCCGCCATCACCCTGCAGGTAGATGCGATTACGCCGGCCACATTGCGTATGGAAGTATGGATGTCGGAAAAGGCAGGCAATTACACGCCGGATGTTCTGCTTGCTGCAGAGGAAAAGTTTGTGGCTGCAGGAAAATGCCTATCGGTTGAATTTCGTTTTGACGTCAGCCTTGATAATGACTGCCATATATTTTTCATAGTCAAACCTGCATCCGGCATATCGCTTCACATGAGCAAGAGCATGCTGCCCGGCGTGTTGATGTTATGGCAGTCGATGAACCGATCAGTTGCCAAGAGCGCAGTACAGTCGCCACCGCCTGATTCCGGCATTGACAGCTTTGCCTTTTGGTTGCCGGTCCGTCGCCCAGCTGCACGCAATCTTGCCGCCAGCTTTTCTCCGGCGATTGAGTGTTACGGCCCCAGCTCTGTGACGAATGGCTGGGCACGTCCGTGGTGCGGTGCCAATGCATGGGCGCCTGCTTCAGACGACCCCAATCCCACATTGCGACTCCAATGGAACTCACCGCAGCCATTACAGACCATTGAGATCACTTTCGATACTGACTTCGACCACCCCATGGAAACAGTATTGATGGGACATGCCGAAAGAATAACTCCGGGATGCGTGACCAGTTTTGCAGTACGCACTCTTGAAGGCCAAGATTTGGCGCACATCGATGAAAATCACCAGGGATATTGGAGACTCAGTTTGCCCCGCGAAGTATTCACCAATGGTATCGAGATTCAGATTCTCGGTCGTGGTGCATCACCGCCGGCCATTTATGAGGTGCGTTGCTATTGAACGCACTCAATTCCAACCCGGCTTCGCAGTCCTCAGCAGCATCGCTCAGTATGCGGCGATGCTGGTACATCACTGTGCTGATTTCCATTGTTGCGCTGATTAATTATTTTGACCGGCAAAGCCTATCATTTCTGGCACCACGCTTCCAACAGCAACTGCATCTGTCTGACGTCGACTACGGCCACATCGTCAGCCTCTTTCTACTCGCTTCTGCCATCTCGTATCTCCTCGCCGGCTTCATCGCCGACTGGCTCGGTACCAAAACCAGTATGGTGCTGTTTGTCGGTTGGTGGTCGGCAGCCGAAGCAGCAACAGCCTTTGTCGGCAGTGGAATTCAACTGGCACTTGCGCGTTTCTGCCTCGGCCTCGGCGAATCAGGACTATGGGTGGTCGCTCCAAAGGCAGTGGGCGAGATTCTTCCAAGAAAAAACCAGTCCGTGGCTATCGGCATCTACACATTTGGCTCAACCATTGGTGCCGTAGCTGCACTGCCCGTCATTGCTGCCCTGGCTGCACACTTTCCCTGGAAGTGGGTTTTTCTCATTGATGGCAGTTGCGGTCTTCTCTGGGTCCCATTCTGGCTGTACGCCTATCCCACAAAAAAACGACCTGCCGCACGCACGCTGGAATCCACGGCATCATCACCGTCGCAGTTTGCACTGCTGCGGAATGTACTGGCACAATCGAAGACCTGGCGGCTGATGCTTGCGCGCGGCATTACCGACCCGGTCTGGTATTTTTTCCTTTTCTGGTTTCCCAAATATCTTCTTTCTGCCCGCGGCTTGCCCGTGAATCAGGTAGCGCGTATCGGTTGGCTCGTATACTTATTTGCCGGCGCTGGAACACTCCTCGGCGGAATCATTTCCGCCTGGCAGATCCGCAACGGCACCACCGTTGGATTTGCCTATCGCAGGACAATGCTGTTCTGTGCTCTTTTGCTGCCGCTTAGCCCTCTAATTGGCCTACTGCCAAACTCGCTGTTTGCTGTGGGCATAGCCTCGCTGATTACACTGGCGCATATGGCATGGCTGGTTACACTCTCTTCCGCTGTCGTCAATCTCTTTCCAGCCAACGAATTGGGCAAGGCCTTCGGCCTCATCGCCGCCGGCAGCGGCTTTGGCGGCATGCTCTCGTCAGAATGTATTGGCTATATCGTCACACACCACGGATACGTGCCAATCTTCTTTCTCATGATGTTTCTACATCCGCTCGCACTCTTTTTGCTTTGGAAGACTTTTCTGCAGCGGGACACTACATAGTTTCGAACATCAACACACTTCAAACTCACCGGAGAACTTCATGAAATACGCTCTGCTCTTGTTTGCGTTCCTGCTGCCGACAACATCCCAAGCAGCCCCCGCACCGCCGGCAGGATATAAGTTGGCCTGGTCTGATAATTTCAGAGGCCACCAGCTCAACACCAGCAAGTGGCAATACCGTACCGACTCAAAATTACTGAGCACACAATTGCCGCAGAATGTGCGCCTGCAACACGGCCAGCTCGTCATTGACCTGAAGAAAACTCCTGCCGGCGGAAAACAGTACACCGGTGGCGGCATCATCAGTCGCAGAACTTTTCATTACGGATATTTCGAAGCACGCATCAAAATTGACGCAGGCAACGGCTGGCATTCATCCTTCTGGCTGCAGCGTTACAACGGCACAGACACGCTTGGAGATAAAGCCACCCTCGAGATGGACATCCTCGAAAACACTTCAGACAACCTCTCTACCTATTCCGTCAACACGCACCGCTGGGTTGCGCCGCACATCGTTGTCGGCAGCAAAAATGTTTCCACTCCCGACCTGTCCAGAGGATTCCACATCTTTGGCTGTGAATATGACAAAGATGTTATCCGCTACTACTTCGACGGCCAGCTTGTGAACACCGTTGATTGGAGCGGGCAGCCGCAGGGCGAAGTCAACCTATGGCTCACCTCCATCGCGCAAGCCATGGGGCCCAATCACGCTGTTGACGATACCGCGCTACCCGCCGCGATGTATGTCGACTGGGTGCGCTTCTATACACGCCGCGCAACCGCTACGCATCATGATTAATTTGCCGTGCAGAAAATCCGCACATTGCTGCTTTGCTTAGCTGCTTGAATCAACAGCAATCGGCCACATACTGCATGTATCACAGCGAATGCTTGCGCACTATTCGCATGTCAGGATTGAGGCAAAGAGAAAAGCACTGGATATGCTGGTGGTAGGGGCCAAAGCGAAGGGTTATGACACAAAGAACGATACAGAATCGGAAGCAAACGCCATGATTTCTTCGCAGATGCTTGAAAAGTATGGCGGGGACGACGGGGCTCGAACCCGCGACCTCTGCCGTGACAGGGCAGCGCTCTAACCAACTGAGCTACGTCCCCAGATTGTTTTTCAACAACTTGGATATATGTCACATAGAATCAAGCGTTTCGCAGCTTTCGCTATTTTCGCTCTCTTCTACCATTTCGCTGCCGTGGACTCAATTTTGGGTCTCGGTGGACACCACGTGGACACCAAGGTGGACACCAAAATCACCACTGCAACGACAAGATAAAGTCTATCAGATGACGCGGGATTTGGTGTCCAGTTTCCCCTATCGCAGAGCAAAAGTTTCGTTCCCTGTTTAACTCCTCCATGCATCAGGCGACTTGGAGCGCCACTCCCAAGTCGTCTTCAACACGATCCTGAACGTTGCAATTCTGGCACACTCTGAGGATTGCAAGGTTCGAACTGACCGTTCCTTCCACAGACTGTGAAATCTCGGGGCCAAAGCCGTCCTATCCATGCTGTATGCTGATCAATTGGACAAGCAAATGAATAATCCTTCAGCCTCAGCGGTGCAGGACCGATGGTTGTCGATTCAAGAACTGTCCGACTACCTTGGGATCAAACGGGATACCGTCTACAAATGGATTTTGC